>CALDKP010000102.1 GCA_937898535.1 uncultured Sphingomonadales bacterium
TGAAACCCTGTTGACGCAGGATTTCGAGATCGGTCGAAAGGCGCGCCACCGTTGTCTGCGCAAACGCAGGAAGGTCACCTTCGCGTTCATTCCACCAATCGGCCAAAGACCCCTGGGGATCGATATCGATAAGCACGACTGGCCCAGCGCCTGCGCGCTGCGCCTGAACCGCCAAATGGCCGGACAGGGTCGTTTTGCCCGATCCGCCCTTCTGTGATGCCAATGCGAGTACCCTCACATCATTCCCCTTTTGCAAATGTTTCAGATGGGAATGTGACAGAACAGGGCTAAAAATAAGTTAACACTGATCGGCATCTCGGGCTTACCTTTTCGGGTACAACCACAGTAATCCTTAAAAGCTACCCGACGGAAAAGCGCCAAATTTGCCCGCTTGGTTGGTTAAGATATTAAAGTCCAATCTTTACCAAATGTCAGTGTCTTTGAAATATCAGGACATCCGCGAGAGATATCTCGGAAAAGATGGAGTGCGGAAAAGATGGCGTTGCGGTTTCAAACATTATCTCTGGTCCTTGGGAGCCTTATCCTCGCGGCTGGAACCGTTCCTGCGCAAGCCGATACCAAGGCGGGAGTCGATGCATGGTCACGCGGCGAATATGACACTGCCGTCAACCAATGGCGCGATCCTGCACTCAAAGGTGATCCCGATGCACAATTCAATTTGGGCCAAGCATATAAATTGGGTCGTGGTGTAAAGACCGACCTTAACGTCGCTTTAGACTGGTACAAAAAAGCGGCAGCGCTTGGGCATCTGCAAGCCGCGGACAGTTGCGGCCATCTGCTGCATTACCAACAGCGAATAACCGAAGCCTTGCCTTATCTTCAGGCATCGTCGGATCGCGGCGACCCGCGCGCGCAATATCTGCTTGCGACCGAACTTTTCAACGGCGTCAACATCCAGAAAGATTGGGTTCGTGCATATGCTTTGATGACGCGGTCATCCTCAGCCGGCATGACACCCGCATCGCGCAGCCTTGCGCAGATGGACCAGTATATCCCTCTGGAACAAAGGCAGGCTGCTTCCGTATTGGCCGGCGAATTGGAACAACGTGCGAGCCGCATCCGGGCAGCTCAGCTTGGCGGCCTTGCCATTGATACAACACCGCCGCCAAAGATGGTCGCACCTGTGACAGCACAGCCAGCGCCCGAAGTAACACCCAGGACACCCGGCTTTCCATCCGATATTCGGGTTGCAGACGCCGCTGCGAAACCACCTGTGGCCGTCAAACCTGCGCCCATGAAGCCGACACCAACAGCCATGCTGCCTACAAAGGCATCCTCCGGTGACGGCGCGTGGCGCATTCAGCTGGGTGCGTTCGGTTCGGAAGCCAATGCGAAAAAGCTTTGGACGAGTTTGGCGCGTAAAATCGCTGCACTCGCGCCACTTCAGCCATATCTAAAAGCCAGCGGTGCAATCACCCGGTTACAAGCCGGTCCATTTGCCAGCAAAGCAGCAGCAGATGCCATGTGCGCAAAGTTGAAAGCATCCGGGCAAGAATGCTTGGCGGTGCCGCGGCCTTAACTGCAGAGACGTTCGATTTCGCGGCCAAGTGTATTGCGGGCCGCGCTATCGCCGGGCTCAATCATGAAATAATGCGTGCCCGAAAGGTTTGCCTTTTCTGAGCAATAGCGTGCGCACCCGCTTTCAACCGCACCAGCAAAGCGCAGTTCAATGCCATCATAGCGGGCAGCAAAGGTGCAAGCGCCCTTCCCGTTCAATGTGATTTCGACCTTATCGCCTTGAACGGAAGCGGTTCCGGTTCCTTCGCATTTGCTTTCAGGCCCGAAGACCGCAAGAAAACCGATATCGAAGCGGTTAGCGCCCGTGTTCACCGCACAGAATTTATCGATACCAAGATCGCTGCGTGTTTCAAAACGGCCCGCAAATTCTATTTTATCCGGGTTCGGTAGAACACCCGTCTCCACCGCGCGTGCGTCAAGCGTTGCGCCGGCATCCGACCCAAGGCTAGACGTGATCGCGCTATCGCCGCACCCCGCCAACAGCGCGCATGAAGCGAAGATTGGAAATGCCCTGCGCGTCACACTGGCTCCAATCCGTCCTTCGTTATCCTGCGATAAAAGCAGCTGCGGGCGCCCGTATGACAGGTCGGGCCTTGTGGCTTCGCGATTATCCAAATGGCATCCTGATCGCAGTCAATGCGCATATCGACAATGTGCAGGAAATTGCCGCTGCTTTCGCCCTTTTGCCAAAGCCGATGCCGGCTGCGCGAGTAAAACACGGCAGTGCGACTCTCGATGCTTTTGGCGAGTGCCTCGGCGTTCATATGCGCCACCATCAAAACGGCACCGTCCGCCTCGTCGGTGACCACAGCGGTCAACAATCCATTGGCGTCAAATTTGGGTGTGAGGGCAAGCCCTGTCTCAATCTCTTCGGTCATTTCCAAGGCCTACCGCAAGGGCAAGTGGCCCGCCAACATTTTCTTTGTTACATTGCTACGACAAGGGGGAGACAATCGATGACGCGTTGCCTATAGGCCAGCCAGCGACGCGCAGCGGGATTCGAATTATGCTGACCACCGACCCATTTGATGACGACAAACTTCGTGAGGAGTGCGGGATTTTTGGCGTCTACGACGCCGAAGGTGCTTCAGCGATGGTTGCGCTTGGCCTACATGCGCTTCAGCATCGTGGCCAAGAAGCCGCCGGCATCACCAGCTACGACGACCATGACTTTCACACGCACCGTGCCATGGGCCATGTTGCGGGCAATTTCGACCGCGATGAAATCATCAACGGCCTTGTCGGACGCAGTGCCATTGGCCACGTCCGCTATTCAACGACGGGCGAAACATCGCTGCGTAATGTGCAGCCCTTATATGCTGACCTTGCGACCGGCGGTTTTGCGGTCGCGCATAACGGCAATATTTCAAACGCGGTTGCATTGCGCCGTGACCTTGTCCGCCGCGGTTCGATATTCCAGTCATCTTCTGACACCGAAGTCATCATTCATTTGGTGGCGACGTCGGGGTACCGGACGTTGCTGGACCGCCTGATTGATGCCCTGAAGCGCGTTGAAGGCGCCTATTCGCTCATCTGCCTGACCACCGAGGGCATGATCGCATGCCGCGATCCGTTGGGCATCCGGCCATTGGTGATGGGTAAGCTTGGCGATACAATAATCTTCGCATCGGAAACCGTTGCGCTCGATATCGTTGGCGCAGAATTCATCCGTTCCGTTGAACCGGGCGAATTGGTTGTGGTTCATGGTAGCGAAATTCATTCGCACAAGCCGTTCATCCCCGTTTCGCAACGCCCATGTATTTTCGAGCATGTATATTTCTCACGACCTGATTCCATTGTTGAAGGCATCAGCGTCTATTCGGTCCGCAAGGCCATTGGCGCGGAACTCGCGCGCGAAAATGGCGTTGATGTCGATTATGTCATTCCCGTACCCGACAGCGGCACGCCTGCAGCCATTGGCTATGCCGAGGCGGCAAAGATTCCTTTCGAGCTGGGTATCATCCGGTCACATTATGTTGGCCGCACGTTCATTCAGCCCGGCGACGGCGTTCGCCATTTGGGCGTGAAGCTGAAGCATAATGCCAACCGCAATCTGGTTGCGGGCAAAAAAATCGTTCTGATCGACGACTCCATCGTTCGTGGCACGACATCGCTCAAGATCGTACAGATGATGCGCGAAGCTGGCGCTGCGGAAGTGCATATGCGTATTGCAAGCCCGCCAACGATGAACAGCTGCTTTTATGGCGTCGATACGCCCGAACGCTCCAAATTGCTCGCGAGCCGCATGGACGTGGAAGAAATGCGGCAATTTATTCAGGCCGACAGCCTCGCGTTTCTATCCATCGATGGGCTGTACCGTGCGTTGGGTGAAGATTCGCGCAACAAAAACCAACCGCAATATTGCGATGCGTGTTTTACCGGCG
>CALDKP010000103.1 GCA_937898535.1 uncultured Sphingomonadales bacterium
CGATCTAACTCGCCCTCGGGTAGCATCGCCCGCACCATGTCCCGCTCGGCGCGGAATGGCGAAATGAACGCGGTCAGGACAATCAGCCCTGCATCTGCCATCAATTTGGCGACTTCGCCGACGCGGCGGATATTTTCGATCCGGTCGGTTTCGGTGAAACCCAAATCCTTGTTCAACCCGTGCCGGACATTGTCACCGTCAAGCAGGAATGTGTGCCGGTTCATGAGGTGAAGCGCCTTTTCCACCTCGTTAGCGATGGTCGATTTTCCAGAACCCGACAGGCCCGTGAACCACAAAATCTTTGGCTTCTGGTTCTTGAGCATGGCATGCGCATCGCGACCGATGTCGGTGGCCTGCCAATGGACATTTTGTGCGCGGCGCAGCGAAAAGTGCAGCATTCCGGCGGCAACGGTTGCGTTGCTGATCTTGTCGATCAGGATGAAACCACCGAGTGCGTGGCTATCCGCATAAGGCGCGAACACAATGGGCTTGTCGGTCGAAATCTCCGCAACACCAATCGCGTTAAGCTCCAGCGTTTTGGCCGCCATATGCTCCATGCTGTTGACATTGACGGTATATTTCGGCGCTTGCACCGTCGCTGAAACCATCTGCGTGCCAAGCTTGAGCCAATAAGAACGGCCAGGGACCAGCGCATCATCCGCCATCCACACAATGGTGCTTTCGAACTGGTCGGCTACCTCTGGCGGATTGTCAGCAGCCGCGATGACATCTCCGCGCGAACAGTCGATTTCGTCGTCAAAGCACAATGTGACCGATTGGCCAGCCACAGCTTCCTGAAGCTCACCATCAAGTGTCACGATTTTTTTGATCGTTGTTGTCTTACCCGATGGCAGAACGCGAATGGCGTCGCCCGGGTGCACAGTACCCGTCGCAATTTGGCCCGAAAACCCGCGGAAATCGAGATTTGGCCGATTGACCCATTGGACAGCCATACGCAGCGGCTTTTTCTGGTCAGCGTCATTATCGAGCGCAACCGTCTCCAGATGCGCCATTAGCGGTAGGCCCGTGTACCAAGCGGTGTTTGCCGAGATTTCCGTGATGTTGTCGCCCTTGAAGCCCGAAATGGGCATCGGCGTGAAATCGCTGATGCCGATACTGGCGGCAAATGCGGTATATTCGGCAACGATGGCGTCATATTTTGCCTGATCATAATCGATCAAGTCCATCTTGTTCACCGCGAGCACGATGTTCCGAATACCCAGCAGCTTCGCAAGATAGCTATGCCGGCGCGTCTGAACGAGGACGCCCTTGCGCGCATCAATCAGGATCACCGCGAGGTCAGCCGTCGATGCTCCAGTGACCATATTCCGAGTATATTGTTCATGTCCCGGGCAATCGGCGACGATGAATTTGCGTTTCTCTGTGGCGAAGAAGCGATAGGCGACGTCAATCGTAATGCCCTGTTCGCGTTCGGCAGCGAGCCCATCAACCAGCAAGGCAAAGTCAATGTCCTGACCTTGGGTGCCCATGCGTTTGGAATCGGACTCCAGCGTCGCCAGCTGATCTTCAAAGATCATTTTTGAATCGTACAGCAGCCTGCCGATAAGTGTGGACTTGCCATCATCAACCGAACCGCATGTGATAAAGCGCAGCAGCGATTTATGCTGATGCACATCCAAATAAGCATCAATATCCGACGCAATGAGATCGTCGGCTTTGTAAATGACCGGACTGTCTGGGGAAGCAGTCATTAGAAATATCCTTCCTGCTTCTTCTTTTCCATGCTTGCGGCTTGATCATGGTCAATCGCCCGGCCTTGGCGTTCGGAGGTGGTGGTCAGCAGCATTTCTTGAATGACTTCGGGTAATGTCGATGCCGTGCTTTCGACCGCACCCGTCAGCGGGTAGCAACCCAGCGTTCGGAACCGGATGGACCGTTCCACCGGCACTTCGCCATCCTGTAATGGAAAGCGTTCGTCATCAATCATCAGCAGCATGCCATTGCGTGTTACCGTCGGCCGCGGCGCGCTGAAATAGAGCGGTACAATCTCAATATTTTCGAGATGGATATATTGCCAGATGTCCAGTTCCGTCCAGTTCGAGATCGGAAATACGCGGATGCTTTCGGACTTCGCCTTTCGGGCATTGTACAGATTCCAAAGCTCAGGGCGCTGGTTCTTGGGGTCCCAACCATGCGTCGCTGTCCGGAATGAAAAGATGCGTTCCTTGGCACGGCTTTTCTCTTCATCGCGGCGCGCACCGCCGAATGCGACATCAAAACCATGTGTATCGAGCGCTTGCTTCAGGCCTTCTGTCTTCCACATATCGGTATGCAGCGATCCATGGTCGAATGGATTAATGCCGCGCGCAATCGCCTCGGGATTTTGGTGAACGATTAACTCCATACCCGCATCGCGCGCGGCTTTTTCGCGCAGCGCATACATCGCCTTGAACTTCCACGTCGTGTCGACATGCAGCAACGGGAATGGCGGCGGTGAGGGGTAGAACGCCTTGCGCGCCAGATGCAGCATTACGGCGCTGTCTTTTCCGACGCTATACAGCATGACGGGCTTTTCCGCCTCGGCCACAACCTCGCGCATGATGTGGATCGCCTCAGCCTCAAGGCGCTCAAGATGGGTCAGCGTTTTCGTCATAGTCTGGTCACTTCCTGCAGACGCTACTGTCAGAACTGGACGCCGCTCGCAAACAAGACATTCTTGTCCCGTCGATTATCCCTGTTTCAAGATGTGCTTAGCAAGTCGTAATAGCTTTTCCTATGCGCAGATTGTGGTGTTCCGATTGTGCGCAGTTTACCGACGATTATCGGCTGGCGCGCCACCGCTAAACTGCGTTCTCAGCGGATTTTTGCACATCAAAGTGATGGAAAAGCAGCATTTCAGTCGACAAGCGTTGAACGCAATGTCACGGATTTGTCGAATGGGTGTTTTGAATTTCAAAAACTAACAGTAATCCATGGCAAAGCGCATATTTTCCATGGGAGCGGAGACGAACATAATGGATAACGACATTTTCGAACAATTCACGGAACAGCTGCGACGTTATATTCGTGAAAGGTTAATTCCGGCGGAAAAGGAAGTGCTCGAAACGGAAATGATTCCTGAAGCGATCATAGCCGAAATGCGCGACCTTGGGTTGTTTGGCCTGACCGTTCCGGAAGAATATGGCGGCGCTGGAATGAATATTCAGCAATATATCCGCACTATGCGTGAATTCAGCTACGCGGCACCATGCTTTCGTTCGGTCACGTCAATCAATGTCGGGATGGTGTGTTCCGCGTTCAAAAATGGCGGGACGGATGCGCAAAAGGCGGAATGGCTGCCGCGTTTGGCGGCTGGCGAAATTGCGTCCTTTGGTCTGACAGAGCCCGGTTCCGGATCCGACTCTGCGGCGATGCAGACCACAGCGGTGAAGTCAGGCAATGGCTGGGTATTGAACGGTACAAAACGGTACATCACCAATGCGCCATTCGCGAATGTCGCGTTGATCATGGCGCGGACAAGCAAGGAAGCCTTACCCAAAAACGCGCATGTCTCTGCCTTTATCGTTCCGATGGACACGGCGGGCATTAGCGTTGGTAAGTCCGACAAGAAAATGGGGCAGGCCGGTAGCCATATCGCAGACATCATCATGGAAGATGTGAAGTTGCCTGCGGACGCCATATTGGGTGGTGAAGAGGGCAAGGGCTTTGCCTTTGCCATGAAGAGCCTCGACAACGGACGCATGTCGGTCGGTGCAGCGGCGACGGGCTATGCGCGGCGTGCGCTCGACAGCGCGCTGCGTTACGCCAATGAACGCAAGGCATTTGGTGAACCGATTGCCAATTTCCAGCTTATCCAACAAATGCTCGCCGATAGTGAAATCGAGATTTACGCCGCAGAATGCATGTTGGATGACGCTGCCCGCCGCGCCGACGCCGGTGAGAATGTGCTGCGCAAAGCAGCGGCGGCCAAGGTTTTCGCGTCCGAAATGTGTGGCCGGGTGGTTGACCGCGTGGTTCAGATTTACGGTGGCGCCGGTTATCTCGCAGAATATGATGCGGAACGTTTCTACCGTGACGCACGCATTTACCGGATTTATGAAGGCACAACCCAGATCCTGCAGCTTCAGATTGCCAAGCATATGCTGCGTGAATGGGCGGCGCAGGCCTGATGACGCGTGCGTAATCCCCAAGGCGTAATGCATGTATAATTTGCTGGATGGTCTCAAGATTATCGAGGCATCGTCCTTTGTGGCGTCGCCGACAGCTGGCCTATATTGCGCGCAATTCGGGGCAGAGGTGATCCGTGTTGATCAGGTTGGTGGCGGCCCGGATTACCATCGCTGGCCAGTGACTGAGGCGAATGACTCGCTGTATTGGGAAAATCTAAACCGCGCCAAAAAATCGGTCGCGCTTGATCTCTCCAGCCCGCAGGGGCGCGAGTTGTTGCAGGAACTGGTGCGGGCCACCGGTCAGTTTATCACCAACTTTCCCGCAGAGGGTTTTCTGTCGCACGCAAAATTGGCGGAAGGACGTGCCGATCTTGTCACCGTGCGGGTTATGGGCTGGGCCGACGGGGCGCCTGCGCTGGATTACACGGTGAATAATGCGGTTGGCTATCCCATGATGACTGGGGCTGGCCCAGAACCCGTCAATCATGTGTTGCCTGCTTGGGACGTTATCAGCGGCGCTTATGCGGCGTTCGCTATGTTGGCAGCCATTCGTAGGCGGGAACAGACCGGCGAGGGCAGTGAGGTTCGCATTCCCCTGTCAGACGTCGCCATTGGCACCGTTGCCAATCTGGGCGGTGTCGCAGAAGTGTTGCACAATAATGCCAATCGCCCTCGGCTCGGCAACGCGGTCTATGGCTTGTTCGGGCGCGATTTTGTGACCAAAGACAATGTGCGCACGATGGTGGTCGTTGTCACCCACCGCCAATGGGCAAATCTAATCGGTGCGCTTGGTTTGACGGCGCACGTGGAGGCGATAGAGGCGGAACGCGGCGTGAGCTTTGCCAAAGACGATGGGCTTCGCTTTCAGCACCGCGATGCGCTCTATCCGTTGTTTGAACGGGCAATTGGTTCGCTCGATCATGCGATGATGGCTGCAACGCTTGATGAGGCCGGAATTGTGCATTCGGCCTATCGAACCATGTTGGATGCCGCGCATGACCCCCGCTTGGTCGGCAATAACCCGATGTTTAGCGACTTTGACGCAAACCCATCTGGCTTCAATTACCCTGCTGCTGGTGCTTTTGGCACTATTCCCCAATTGCCGCGTGGCGACGCAAAGGCCGCACCGCGCAATGGGGAGCATAGCGAGGAAATATTGAGCACGTCGCTCGGCCTGTCCTCGGGCGCAATCGCCCGTCTCATTGACTCTGGAATATTAGGAATTGCCAAATGAATACGCTTCGCCGTGCCGCAATCGTCGCCCCCATCCGCACGCCCGTCGGCAAATTTGGCGGCGCGCTCTCGTCCTTAAATGCAGGTGAGTTGGGTGGTATAATATTGAAAGCGCTGGTCGAGCGGACGAAGATTGATCCGTCCCGCGTGGACGATGTCGTGTTCGCGCAAGGATATGGCAGCGGTGAGGCTCCGTGCATCGGGCATTGGTCATGGCTGGCCGCTGGTTTGCCGATTGAAGTGCCCGGCTACCAGATCGACCGTCGTTGCGGTTCCGGGCTTCAGGCGATCGTGAATGCCGCGATGATGGTCCAAACCGGGGTGAGCGACATGGTGGTCGCAGGCGGATGTGAAAGCATGTCCAATGTTGAACATTACACCACCGATATCCGCAAAGGCGTTCGGGCAGGCAATCTGACCTTGCATGACCGGTTGACCCGGGGGCGCGTGATGAGCCAACCGGTTGAACGCTTTGGTGTGATTTCGGGGATGATTGAAACCGCTGAAAATCTGGCCAAGGACCATGACATCAGCCGCGAAGCGTGTGACGCATATGCGGCCCGATCGCACCAGCGCGCGGCGGCGGCATGGGCAAATGGCCTGTTTGACGATGAATTGGTGCCCGTCAGCATCGCGCAAAGGAAAGGCGACGCAATCGTCTTTGATCATGACGAAGGTTATCGCGCGGACGCGACGCTTGAGACGATGGCTGCGTTACGGCCACTTGAGGGCGGCGTGGTCACTGCGGGCAATGCGAGCCAACAAAATGACGCTGCAGCCGCATGCCTTGTTGTCGCAGAAGACAAGCTTGAAGAACTTGGGTTGGAACCTATCGCCTATTTCCACAGTTGGGCGGCAGCCGGTTGCGAGCCATCACGCATGGGCTTTGGTCCCGTTCCAGCGACGGAACGGCTCTTTGCGCGCAACGGCCTTTCTTGGGACGACATCGGTCTGGTTGAATTGAACGAAGCGTTTGCACCGCAAGTGCTCGCCTGTCTCAAAGGCTGGGGCTGGTCGGATGATGACAGTCGCCATGACATGCTCAACGTTAACGGTTCCGGCATTTCGCTTGGTCACCCAATCGGCGCAACTGGCGGGCGCATATTGGCGAACCTGACGCGCGAAATGCATCGCCGCGATGTGCGCTATGGGCTTGAGACAATGTGCATTGGCGGTGGTCAGGGCATAGCGGCGGTGTTTGAGCGCGCATGAATTTTGCGGCCGCTCTCGAAGCTGCTGTGGGCTACCGCGATGCGGCGAAGGCGGCGCTTTCCGACCGGGTAAAAGAGCGGTCGATGGACGCCGACCAACGTGCGGCCCACGGATTTTCGTGGATTGCGACAAGCGTGGCTGCGCTGGAAGCCGTGGCGGATTGGCTTCGCCTACATAATGGCGGAACCGAACTTGATCGACAGGTTGCGACGCTGATTTTTGCCGAAACGCTTGGGCAATTGACCGGCGGATTGCCGATGGGACAGAATGAAATATTCCGTCCCGTTGATCTTGGCCTGTTGCAACAGGCGGCACTGTTGGCCGCACGTTGCGAAGAACTATTGGGTGCAGATTATGCCGCGGTGCGTGCCGATGTCGCGCAGGCGATGGTGTCAGGTGTGATGCCGAGCGAAAGCCTTCATGACGCAGAGCTTGACGCCGTTCGCGGTCAATATCGCCGCTTTACGAACAGCGAGATTTTGCCGCACGCGCATCGCTGGCATTTGGCCAATGATTTGATCCCCGATGACACGATTTCGGCGATGGCGGCGCTTGGCACTTTCGGCGTCTGCATCCCAAACGAATATGGCGGGCTTGGTTTATCCAAGCTGGTCATGTGCGTGATAACCGAAGAGCTGTCGCGTGGCTGGATTGGCGCGGGTTCGCTCAGCACAAGGTCTGAAATCGCCGGTGAATTGATTTCCATGGGTGGCACTGAAGCGCAAAAGGCGCATTGGCTGCCGAAAATTGCCAGCGGAGAAGTTTTGCCGACCGCAGTGTTTACGGAACCCGACACAGGGTCTGACCTCGGCGCGTTGCAAACCCGCGCGCAACGGACCGATCGCGGATGGACGATTGATGGCGCAAAGACATGGATTACGCATGGTAGCCGTTCCGATCTGATGACAATGCTGGCACGCACGTTGCCGGATGCCAAGGGCTATGCCGGGCTGTCGATGCTGCTCGTCCCCAAACCGCGCGGAACGGATAGCGACCCGTTTCCGGCGAAGGGCATGTCCGGCAGCGAGATCGAAGTGTTGGGCTATCGCGGCATGCGCGAATATGCGCTGCAGTTCGACGCGATGACCGCGCCCGCCGACGCATTGCTCGGCGGCGAGGAGGGGCAGGGCTTCAAGCAGCTGATGCGCACTTTCGAAGGCGCACGCATCCAGACCGCCGCCCGCGCCGTCGGCGTTGCCAAGCGTGCGCTCGACCTCGGGCTCGACTACGCCGTCAACCGCAAGCAGTTCGGCAAGGCGATCATCGGTTTCCCGCGCGTCGCCGACAAGCTGGCGATGAGCCTCGCCGATTTCGTCATGACGCGCGAGCTGACCTATGCCGCCGCGCGCGCCAAGGATTCGGGCAAGCGCTGCGACATCGAAGCCGGCATGGCCAAGCTGCTCGCCGCCCGCGCCGCGTGGAGCAATGCCGACGCGGCGCTGCAGATCCACGGCGGCAACGGCTATGCGCTCGAATATGAAATCAGCCGCGTGCTGTGCGACGCGCGCATCCTCAACATCTTCGAAGGCGCCGCCGAAATCCAGGCGCAGGTCATCGCCCGCGGCCTGGCCGGAGGACGCAACTGATGGGCGACTGGGACGGCTGGATCGGCCGCGAAGTGCACGCGCAAGACCGCATCGACAGCGGGCTGGTGATGCGCTGGCTCGCGACGCTCGACCGCGATGCCCCCGCCGATGGCAGCGTGCCGCAGGGCCTGCACTGGTGCCTCGGCCTGCCCGATGCGCCAAGTGCAAGGTTGGGACCAGACGGGCATCCGCTTCGCACCGAAGGCCCCGACAGCTTCCTGCCGCCGATCCCGCTGCCGCGCCGGATGTGGGCTGCGAGCAGCGTCGAGTTCCTTGCCCCGCTGCGGCTGGGCGAAGCGGTCAACCGAACCTCGCGGGTGCGGTCGATCACCGCGAAGAGCGGCGGCAGCGGCGAGCTGGTGTTTGTCGAGATCGGGCACGAGACCAGCGGCGATGCCGGGCT
>CALDKP010000104.1 GCA_937898535.1 uncultured Sphingomonadales bacterium
CGCCGGGTCCTGCGACTTGTCGAGCAAGTCCGTGACGTTGGCGGCGATGATATCGCGGGTTCGTGAAAATATGCCCATTGGGTAACTCCGGTTAAAGCTGTTTATTTGCGTACTGAAAAAAGGAGGCGACCGGGTACCATTAGGAGGTAGGGGGAGCCAGGGTACTCCGGTCGCGGGCTATCGTCGTCAGGCAAGATAGCTGACAACGATTGGCCGATGGGTGTAATTTGGGACGTTCATGTCAATATCGTCATAATGGTTGAGAACCGAAACGGCATAGCTGGTGAAGATCATGGACACGGACAGGGCGACTGCCAGCCATAGACGGCTTTCGCTTCCGTTTACCTTGTCGCTGGTTCCGATATCTTTACGCATCTTGTGTCTTCCCTTTTGAATGCCGGGTTCCGGCTTGCAAGATGTACTGCAGGGAGCGTGCCAATTTGAAAAATTGTCGGATTTCCGCCATTTGTGAAAAAATGTGACATTCGGGCGCTGGTAATTATTGCCACACTATAGTGAAATATGCCAATCTTTGAAAATGGAACGCGATAGTCATCAATTCATTGGACAATCGTCCGCTTTTCTTGATGCCGTGGAGCGCGCAAGCCGCGCCGCACCGCTCAATCGGCCTGTGTTGGTTGTGGGGGAACGCGGTACCGGCAAAGAACTGATCGCTGAACGCCTCCATCGCCTGAGTGCACGTTGGGACGGGCCTTTGGTCACAATTAACTGCGCGGCGTTGCCTGAGACATTGATTGAGGCAGAACTGTTTGGCCATGAAGCTGGCGCGTTCACCGGAGCCACCCGTGCGCGGGAGGGGCGGTTTGAAGAAGCCGACGGCGGCACGCTGTTCCTCGACGAACTGGGCACGTTGAGCATGGGGGCGCAGGAGCGGTTATTGCGCGCGGTCGAATATGGAGAGGTCACGCGTATTGGTTCATCGCGGCCAATGCGTGTCGATGTCCGCATTGTTGCCGCCACCAACGAGCATCTGCCCAACATGGTGGATAAAGGACGCTTCCGCGCGGACTTGCTCGACCGCCTTTGCTTTGAGGTGATCACCTTGCCGCCATTGCGCGTTCGCGAAGGCGATGTTGAGGTTCTATCGGAATATTATGGGCGTCGGATGGCGGCCGAACTGGGTTGGGCAGGGTGGCCTGGTTTCGGAGAAGTTGCGACCCGTGCGCTTGAAAACCATTTGTGGCCGGGCAATGTCCGCGAATTGCGCAACGTGGTCGAACGTGCGGTCTATCGCTGGGCTGATCCCGCGCAGCCCGTCGATTATATCCAGTTTGATCCGTTCGATAGCCCGTGGCGCGGCGGCGTGGCCGCTTCTGCCCCAGCGCAGGTGCAGTCCAATAATCAGGCCGCCAGTGCCGAGCAACGTTTCTCCACCGACGTAAGTCAGGCGGTTGATGTGACCGACTTTAGAGAAGCGACCGAAAGATATGAAAAGGCGGTGCTTGAACAGGCCTTGGCGAAGTGCCGTTATAATCAGCGGCAAACGGCCAAAGCGCTGAACCTGAGCTACGATCAATTGCGTCATACGCTCAAGAAGCATGACCTTTTGGGATAAAAAAAGGGGCGGCATCGGCCACCCCTTTTATCTTTACGAAGAACGTAACGATTAGCCGCCGTTAAAGCTGACCATCGTGTAGAGCATTGGGATCGACAGCAATGTGTTCAAACGTGATGTCATCATCGCTGTCGTGGCTGCCTTTGCCTTTGTCGCATCATCGGCTTCAACAATGCCAAGGGCTTTCTTCTGGTTAGGCCAGATGATGAACCAGACATTGAATGCCATGATATCCGCAAGCCAC
>CALDKP010000105.1 GCA_937898535.1 uncultured Sphingomonadales bacterium
ACCAGACTGATGCCGGTGGCGGTAAAGCCGGGGTGTTCCACGCTGGCGCCGTTGATCGTGCCGGCAAACTGCGGCGCGAACTCGCCCGACACGGTCGAGACATTGACGCCGACTTTCTCGAACACCTTGCCCTTCATCACGCCGCGTACGCCGCCACCGCCGGGCGAACCGTCATGGTCATGGCGATCCCAAGGGATATATTCGAATGATGCGTCTGATCCAGCTTCGCGTTCGATGGCTTCAAACGCCGCGCAAATGCTGTCACGCAGCGATTCGAACCAACTGCGCGCCGCTTGCTGCCGATTGTCTAGGACCAGGGTCATACTGCACCTTCCGGAAATTGCTGGGTCTGCCGAAGACCTTCTGCCAGCGCGATGCCAGCCGACACCGAAATGTTCAAGGACCGAAATCCAGCGCCCATGGGAATATATACGCGGGCGTCGGCGCGCGCGTGCACTTCAGGCGGGGCGCCGGTACTTTCGGACCCCATCAGGATGACATCATCTGGCCGAAAGGCGAATGCGGGCAGGGCGGTTGACGCCTTGCTCGACATCAGCACCAAGCGCGCACCGTTCAATGTTTCCAGAAACGCTGACCAGTCGGTGTGGCGCTGTATCTTTGCATGCGCGACATAGTCCATACCGGCACGCCTCAGTGCACGTTCTGAAAAGGGAAAGCCGCAAGGTTCAATGATGTCGCATTGGACGCAAAAGCATGCGGTTGTGCGTAATACCGCCCCGACATTGCCGGCCATGTCCGGCTGATAGAGCGCGATGCGCATGAAAACTCTCCGTTGGAAACCAATTCGTGACGATTAGACCCTATGAGGCCCTCATGGCAACCGCGCCCGCACTCTCGGTCATCATGAGCGTCTACAATAATGCAGCGCATCTATACCCGTGCGTGCAATCCATTTTGCAGCAGCATTTCGACGATTTCGAATTCCTGATTGTCGATGATGGTTCAACCGATGGCAGCACCGAAATATTGCGCAAACTTGCTGCAGAAGACTCACGCATCCGCCTTTTCATTCGCGAGAATAAGGGACTGGTGGTAAGCCTGAATACGCTTTTGGATGCGGCAGGCGCACCGTTGTTGGCGCGGATGGATAGTGACGACATCGCGATGCCAGAGCGGTTTGCCATGCAAATCGCCTATATGGCCGCGCACCCCGATATCGGCATTTTGGGCACGAACACCCATGACCTTGATGAGGCCGGGCTGCTGCTTCCATTGCCTGCCCTATATCCCTCCAGCCCCGCTGACGTGCACCGCTTGCTTGAGCTGGGACCGCCGGTGTGCCACCCATCGGTTATGATGCGCACACAACTGATACGAGACCTTGGCGGTTATCGTGCGGCATTCCGGCATGCGGAGGATTACGACCTTTGGCTGCGCGCGGCGCGGGTCACCCAAATTACCAGTCTTCCTGACCGGCTATTGCTGTACCGCCGAAGTGTTCAGCAAATTAGCCAAAAATATGCTATTCTACAGGCGAAGGCTGCGGCCATCGCGTGGCTCGATTACGAACATACGGAACATGGCCAACAGTCCTTGTTCAACGACTGTGACGATCTGCCGGAGATCGATGAACTTGATGATATCTTCCAACGCGAAGGCGCGTCGGCATTTGTCCGTCGCAGAATCGTCGAACGCACGCGCTATTCCAACGATCTTTTGCTTGGACCCGCCTTTCATATCATGGTCGATCACGTCCGTGCTGGCGGCGGCTTTACCGGGTCCCTCCGCACGATATTGCGGCTCGGGCGCAAGGGCCGCCTCGTCCGGGCCATGATATTGGCAATGGCAGTTGCAGGCGTCTTTGTAACCAGTTCATAAATATAGCATAAATTGGAATTTAAGAACTGTTCGTGCCGGCGTCCCAAGCTGGCACATGCCGAAAATCGTCCACGCGGTGGGGGACGAATTCAATTACATGTAGGACTTCATTCGAATCCGAACAAAGTCTGCCTGCAACTAAATGATCCATGAGCCTATCAATGACACGGCAATATTGCGGACCAAACGGGGTACCCCCGTTCGCCGTCGCCGTTTGATTGGTGGACGTGAAATCATGATCGTCACGCTCGCTTTTGCTTTGCTGGCGATTGTGCCGTCGGTGGCACAAATCATACCCTTTAGCGACAAAGACCAATTCTCTGCGTCCGCACCTGTGCACTGGGATGCCGAGTATCCGGCTGAAAACTTCCCCGGATCCGCCTTCTTCTATCTCGATCCGTCAGATGGCGGTCACACAGCGGCGCCGGAACTTGCATCACCGCAGGTCGAAACATTCGGCGACGATGTTATCCTTACCACTAATGATAATCGGAACATCGCCGGCGCAGCGCGGCCATTTGTCGTTCGTGCGGGCACCATCCAACATGCCCGCGCGCTCAAATGTCTGACCGACGCCATTTATTATGAAGCCGCGAATGAACCCGATGCAGGCCAGCGGGCGGTGGCGCAGGTCGTTCTCAACCGTACCCGCCACCCAACATACCCCAATAGCGTCTGCGGGGTCATTTATCAGGGTTCAGAACGCGCGACTGGTTGCCAGTTTAGTTACAGCTGCGATGGTTCTATGGCCCGCATACCCGCGCGTGCGTCATGGTTGCGGGCACAAGGGGTCGCGGCCGATGCACTGGCCGGTTATGTCTATGCCCCCGTTGGCATGGCCACCCATTACCATGCTACCTATGTAGATCCCTATTGGGCCCCCAGCCTGAACTTTGTCGGAACCATCGGCACGCACCGCTTTTATAGCTGGAAGGGCATTGCTGGTCGTCCATCAGCATTTTTCCGCAGCTATGCAGGTCGCGAGCCATTCCCCGGACCAAAACCGCGCGCTTGGTCGCCCCAATATGCGAACGATCTGGATCCGATTGCGCTGCAAAAAAGATATGAAACGGAATTTGCCGCCGCCCGCTTAAAGGCGGAGGCCGCGGCGCAATATGTGGCGCGGGGGGCATCCTCCGTCGCACCAAATGCACCTTACGCAGCGCCAGATCATTCCCGCGATGTGCCGTATCTTGTTGGGGATGCCGACTATGCTGGGCAGCGTTTGCCAGAGGCGGCGGACATCAAATCCGAATATCAAAACAGCGGTACGTGGAAAATTCAGCCGACGGGCTAAATCTTCAAACACGGCGCTGTTAGCCGACCTTTCTTTTCATGCCTTAAACGACATTGTCGCACGCAGGCCGCCCTCGACCCGATTACACAGCACGACATCGCCCCCATGTGCGCGGGCTATGGCACGTGATATGGTAAGACCCAATCCGGAACCGCCTGTCGAGCGGCTGCGTGATCGTTCCGCGCGCACAAATGGTTCGAACATGCTGTCTGCCATTGCGGGATCGATGCCAGGACCATCATCATCGATATCCACAAAGATCATGCCGCCTTCTTGGCGCACTGCCAGCGCAGCCTGCTTTCCATAAGCAATGGCGTTGCCAATCAGGTTGCGCAGCGCACGCCGGATCAATACTGGCCGGATATGCGCTACAACACGCTGTTCGGACGTTTCGAATTGGGCATGTTCTACGTCACCGACTAGCGTTTCGACCATGGCTCCAATGTCGACCGATTGCATGGGCTCGCCAGACTTTCCAAGCCGTGCGAGCGTCAGAATGTCATCAAGGATCGTTACCATTTCATCAATGGTGGACGCCATTTTTTCGCGTTCTTCATCGTCATCGACGGACTCAATGCGTACGCGCAGCGCGGCGAGGGGGGTTTTTAAATCATGACCAATCGCACCCAACATCACATCTTTTTCGCCAAGCAGGTTTGAAACGCGCGCCTGCATGGCGTTGAACGCGACGATCAGCTGCTGCACGTCGTCTGGCCCAGCGCGCTCCATGGGCTCCGGATCCTCGGCAACGCCCACACGCCGTACACGGCGGGTTAAATCCTCAAGCGGTCGCGCAATGCGGCGCGCCACCAATGCCAGCGGCATCATGACGGCTACAAACAACGTAAACGTCTGCAGCAATAAAGCGATTATCGATGCGCTGTCGTTTGCGCGCACAAGTCCCGCCGCATGCAACCACTGCCCATTCGGCAACCGACCGGTCAGGAGAACGGCGGTGCTTGGCATTTTCCTTGCAGACTGACGGAACCGTCCGGCTTGCCAGCGGCGAATTTGTGGATCGCGCAACGCCGGGGGAAGCGCATTGAGCGATACCGCCGATATGCGCACGTCGGATAATGCGATCTCACCCTGCCGCATAAACTCTTGCGCACGCATCGACATATCATCCTGATATTCTGCGCGGTTAATGTTGAGGGCATTGTTATCAACCGTAATGGTAACGTTCCTGCGCCGGCTCGGCCGATCTTCCCGCAGGCCATCGCGTCCTGCGATAAATGGCGTGGCAGAGCCCTCGCTCATGCGTTCGCTACGTTCCAACTGGTTGGCAACGCGGCTGACAACCATCACTGATGCTTCTGCCACAGCGCGTGCGCGTGCACCCGACAACAACATGGCTGCATTCACGCACTGCGCCAACAACAGCGCAGACCCAGCGGCGAGCAATATTTGGCCATAGAGGCTCCGTGGCCATAACGGGAAGGTGCGCGACGGTTTCACAGCCGGGTAACCGCCGTGGAAAAGCGATAGCCGCCACCCCAAATGGTCTTGATATGTTGGGGGTCCTTTGGATCATGTTCGATCTTGCGGCGCAGGCGGCTGACCTGATTATCGATCGCACGGTCAAAGGGGCCACCTTCACGCCCACGGGTAAGATCGAGCAGTTGATCGCGGGTCAATATGTGGCCTGCGCGCTCCACCAACGCTTCCAGCATCCGGAATTCGCCCGATGACAACGGCACCAAAACGCCTTTGGGATCGAACAGCGTCTGTTCGGTGGTGTTCAAGGTCCAGCCATCGAAGCTAAAGCTGTGACCCCAGCGCTCAGGCTTTGGCGCGCCCGAAGAGATACGGCGCAGAACAGCTTTGATTCTGGCCACCAGTTCGCGTGGGGAAAAGGGTTTGACGACATAATCGTCCGCGCCGATTTCAAGGCCAATTATGCGGTCGGTCTCTTCCGATTTGGCCGTCAGCAGAATGACAGGCGGACCTTCATGCGCGGCGATATGGCGGCAGAGGCTCAATCCATCTTCACCGGGCATCATGATATCCAGCAGCACCATATCGATGTCGTACGAAAGCAAAACGGAACGCGCTGTTGATGCGCTGGCGGCGTCGGTGACGCGAAAACCCTGCCGCTCAAGATATTTGCCCAATGGTTCACGAATCGACGCTTCATCGTCGACCAGCAGCAGATGTGGGCGGGGTTTATGCATATTGTGCAGGCTTCATCGCTCGACAGACATTAGCAAGAAAAAAGGCCGGAGAAGGCAGAGCAGCTCCGGCCAAAAAGGACACGGTCAAAAAGGGGGAAAAGACCGCGCTAGCAAAGCCGGTTAACCGCCGTTGGGCTGGGCAGGGGCCATTGGTCCGTTCCAACGACCCTTGCGTCCGGCTTTGCGTTCGTCTGGGGTGATGCTGCCATCGCCATTCGTATCAGCTTTGGTGAAACGGGCTTCAGCGGCTGCACGGAATTCCGACTGCGATATAGCCTTGTCACCATTGCCATCCGCACGCGCCATTATATCCATGCGTCCGTCACGGCCACCTTCGCGCCCATGACGTTTGCCCATCTTGGCATGCTCCATGCGCTTTTCGCGTCGGTCCGCGCGGCGTTCACCGCGCATTTCATGTGCGGCCATGAATTCAGCTTGGTTGATCGAGCCATTTTTGTCGGTGTCGATTGCGGCAAAGCGCTTCGCCAACATCGCGGCCTTGTCGCCTTCGTTCAGTGTGCCATCAGCATTGGCGTCCATCATGGCAAAATGCGCATCGGCCGCCGCCATGGCTTCTGCTTTGGTGACAACGCGGTTGCCGTCTTGGTCTGCCCTTCCACCGGGCGCAGCATATAATGTTGAAGCCGACATTGCCGAAAAGGCCATCAGGCCAGCATAAATTGAGAGTGTCTTCATCCTAATCGCTCCTTGTGATCGTCCGCGGGACTGCAGATGAAACCGACATAGAATGTATATGTCGCAACAGTATGTCGAGGCAAAGCATGCTTTGTCGCAAACTGTAACAGCTGCGATATGTTCCAAGGCTGAATAAAGTTGGAGCGGGTAAGGGGGGGAAGGGGGGGGCGCAGGCGAACGGAGCGCAGCGGAGGGCAGCCGAAGGCCCGTAGGGCCGGAGACCAGCATAGCTAATCGAACCCCCTACCGTTGCAGTATCGACGTGTCGGAAAGTGGAGCGGGTAAGGGGAATCGAACCCCTCTAGCTAGCTTGGAAGGCTAGTGCATTACCACTATGCTATACCCGCGACCGGCCATAGGCCGTTGGAAGCGCCGCTATTGCCATTATACGGCCCTAGCGTCAACGCCCAGATTGCAAAAGAAAGGGCCGCAAAAGCGGCCCCTTCCAAAAATTATGATGTTTCTATCAATGTTTCTTGTCAGCCCAGATCGTTTTGTAGGACATCCAAGCAAGGACCGTGAAGACGAGGAGGAAGCCAAGGGCTGCCCAACCGGCGCTCTTGCGGTTTTCCATCTTTGGTTCCGCAGCCCAGGTCAGGAATGCAGAGACGTCTTCCGCCATCTGCGCCTTGGTGGCCTTCGTACCATCGTCATAGGTAACCTGGTCATCCGCAGCGAGCGGTGCCGCCATTGCGATGTTCAGGTTCGCAAACCATGGGTTAAAGTGCAGGCCGGCAGGTGTCGCCGCTTCAGGGAATTCCTTCAGCAGTTCTTTGCCTTCTTCGTTCTTGTAACCAGCTTGGTCACGATAGCCGAGCAGCAATGAATACACATATGCAGGGCCACCTTCACGTGCCTTCGTGATCAGCGAAAGATCTGGCGGAAGCGCATTGTTGTTTGCCGCACGTGCTGCAACTTCGTTCGCAAATGGCGAAGGAATTTTGTCAGCAGGAATAGCTGGACGTGTCGCAGGCTCACCCGTTTCAGGGTTGATGCTTGGAACTTCGGTCTTCCATGCCTTTGCAAGCGCTTTAACCTGTTCTTCGCTGTAGCCCAGTGCCGCGAAATCGCGGAACGAGACCAGCTTCAAGCTGTGGCAAGCGGCGCAGACTTCAGAATAGACCTTCAAGCCACGCTGCAACTGACCGCGGTCATATTTGCCCAACGGACCGTCATGGGCAAATTTGACTGGCAAAGTCTCTTCGTGGAACTCCGCCTCAACCGAAGGAACGGCAGGTTCCTTGATCGCAGTGATTACGGTATCCCCAAGGCCAAGCAACAGCATGCCGCTGAAAAACAGGCCTACCAAAAAAGCAATTAAACGAACCATGATTATGCTTTCCCTGTTTTACGCAGCCGCTGGAAGCGGTTTGCCGGTGACAGCTTCGGTGATTGAATTTGGCAGCGGAAGCGGCCGTTCAATGCGCGAAACGATCGGCAAGATGATCAAGAAGTGAGCGAAATAGTACGCTGCCGCAAGCTGGCTGAGTACAACCCACTGGGTATATGGAGGTTTGCCACCGCAATAGGTCAGAATAGCGAGACTTGGGATCAGACCATACCAGAAGAACTTGCGGAATAATGGACGATAATGTCCCGAACGTACTGGCGACGTATCCAACCAAGGCAGGAAGAACAGCAGCAAGATCGAACCGAACATCGCAAGCACGCCCATCAGCTTTGCAGGGATGATGATGATGCCGGTGAACGGAATGCCAAAGTCGACCGTGAACGCCTTCAAAATCGCGTAGAACGGCAAGAAATACCATTCAGGCACGATGTGCGCTGGCGTCGAAAGCGGGTTCGCCGGAATATAGTTATCCGGGTGGCCAAGCATATTTGGTGCAAAGAAGGTGACCGCAACGAAGAAGATCAAGAAGATCCCAAGACCGAAACCGTCCTTTGCTGTGTAATATGGGTGGAATGGAACCGTGTCTTGCTCACCCTTTACGCTTACGCCCGTTGGGTTTGACGACCCGGGAATGTGCAATGCCCAAATGTGCAAGATGATGACGCCAGCAATGACGAACGGCAGCAAATAGTGCAGCGAGAAGAAGCGGTTGAGCGCAGCTTGGTCTGGCGCAAAACCGCCCAAGAGCAGCTGACGCAGAGGTTCGCCAACCAATGGAATGGCGGAGAAGAAGCCCGTGATAACCTGTGCACCCCAGAAGCTCATTTGGCCCCATGGAAGCACATAGCCCATGAACGCAGTCGCCATCATCAACAAGAAGATGGTCACGCCCAGCAACCAGATCATTTCGCGTGGCGCTTTATATGAGCCATAGAAAAGACCGCGGAAGATATGGATGTAGACCACGATGAAGAAGAAGCTTGCGCCGTTCATGTGCGCATAGCGCACAAACCAGCCCGAGTTCACATCGCGCATGATGTGTTCAACGCTGTTGAACGCGCCATCGACGCTTGCATAATAATGCATGGCCAACACGATGCCGGTCACAATCTGGATAACCAAAGCAACGCCCGCAAGGACGCCGAAGTTCCAGAAGTAATTGAGGTTGCGTGGTACCGGATATCCGGCGCCGACCGCGTTATATACAAGGCGTGGCAAAGGAAGACGTTCGTCGACCCATTTGCTTACCGTACCCTGCGGTTTATATTCTTGTGCCCAAGGGAAGCTCATCGCGTTTTAGCTCCTCAACCGATTTTAACGACTGTGTCAGAAATGAATGCGAACTCCGGAACAGCAAGGTTCAGCGGAGCTGGACCCTTCCGGATGCGTGCGGCGGTGTCATAATGCGAACCATGGCATGGGCAGAAATAGCCGCCATATTCACCCTTAACTTCCCCGGCTGCTGCGCCAAGTGGAACACAACCCAAATGGGTGCATACGCCAAGCGTGATCAGCCAATTTTCTTTGCCCGGCTTGGTACGTTCCGCAAGGGTTTGTGGATCGCGAAGCGAGCCAACGTCAACCTTGTTTGCTTCTTCGACTTCAGCAGGCGTCAGGTTGCGGATGAACACCGGCTGTTTGCGCCAGCTGCTCTTAATGGACTGGCCTGGCTGAATGGCTGCAACGTCAACCTCGATTGAGGCGAGTGCGAGCACGTCAGCGCTCGCGCTCATCTGCGATACCAATGGCATCGCAACGGCTGCGGCGCCTACACCCGCGAAGCTGACTGCGGCGATGTGAATGAAATCGCGACGACGAACGCCCGAACCTTCTGTGCCATCATGACTATTTTCACCAGCGGTAGCTTGAGCTGCTACTGGAGCGGCCGCCGCAGCAGCCGCTTTTTTTACTGATGGCTTTTTTACTGTGCCTTTTGTCTTTTTGACTGTCGACATAATCTGCCCTTTTTGCGTTGCGGCGGTTAATCCGCAATAGCGTCGAAATCCCGTCTCTTCCCAAACTGAAAAGCCATTCGCCTTACAATTGGGTCGATTCAGCGGGCCTGATAGACGCCTTTAACGGCTTTTGCCAACAGTGAATTTGGCAACGCCTATGCCAAACAGCGCCATGCCGATTGCATTTTGCGAAACCGACGTAAATTCGCCGCTAATACTTGCTTCTCGCAACATATTAAGCCTAAAGGGCGCGTCTTTTGAATGAATATTGTTGGAGTAGATCGCATGGCGACACCTTGGACGCCGGATAGCTGGAGAAGCGCAACGGGCATTCATATGCCTGAATATAAGGATGCAGCAGCACTTGCGGCAACCGAAGAGACGCTGCGCAACTATCCGCCGCTGGTTTTTGCGGGCGAAGCGCGCAATCTGACGGCGGACCTTGCCAAGGTGGCCGAGGGCAAGGCGTTTCTGTTGCAAGGCGGCGATTGCGCCGAAAGCTTTGCCGAGTTTCATCCCAATAATATCCGCGATACATTCCGCGTCATTCTGCAAATGGCGGTGGTGCTGACCTTTGCGGGCAAATTGCCTGTAGTGAAATTGGGCCGGATGGCTGGCCAGTTTGCCAAGCCACGCTCAACCCCGACCGAAACAATCAATGGCGTCGAGCTGCCCAGCTATTTCGGCGACATTATCAACGACATCGAATTTGTTGCCGAAGGCCGCGAGCCTGATCCGGCACGGATGATACGTGCGTATAGCCAGGCTGCGTCAACGCTAAACCTGCTGCGCGCTTTCTCCAACGGTGGGTACGCCAATCTGCAGCAGGTCAATGCGTGGACGCATGATTATATGGGCCGGTCGCCCTGGGCGCAGAAATATAAGGAAACCGCTGACCGCATCAGCGAGGCGCTGGCGTTCATGGAAGCCTGCGGCATCACGCCAGAGACTGTCCCGCAGATTAAGGGCACAAGCTTTTACACCAGCCACGAGGCATTGTTGTTGCCGTATGAGCAGGCAATGACCCGTCAGGACAGCCTGACCGGTGATTGGTACGACACGTCGGCGCACTTCCTGTGGATCGGCGACCGCACCCGCTTTGACGGTTCGGCACATGTCGAATTCTTGCGTGGCATCGGGAACCCCATTGGTATCAAATGCGGGCCAAGCCTTGAGCCCGACGCACTGTTGCGCATGTTGGATGGGTTGAACCCGTCGCGCGAAGCAGGCCGGATTACGCTGATTTCGCGTTATGGTTATGACAAGGTTGAGAGCGGATTGCCCACTTTGGTGCGTGCGGTCCAGCGTGAGGGACATCCTGTTATCTGGTCGTGCGACCCGATGCATGGCAATGTCGTCAAATCGGCCAGCGGATATAAAACGCGTCCGTTCGAACGTATTTTAGCTGAAGTCCGGGGTTTCTTTGCGGTGCACCGTGCAGAAGGCAGCTTTGGTGGCGGCATCCATATTGAGATGACGGGCCAGAACGTAACCGAATGCACCGGCGGTGCGGTTGCCGTGACCGACGAAGGTTTGGCAGATCGTTACCATACGCATTGCGATCCACGCTTGAATGCCGCGCAATCGCTTGAACTCGCTTTCCTGTTGGCAGAAATGCTTAATCAGGAAATGACCGAGCGGGCGAAGAAAGCCGCATAAGCATCCGTAAGCGACTGAGGGTGGGTATGTCTGGCTGTGGGCCAGATGTTCGGCCGGAACTAACGCGTTTTTGCGATTGTTTCCAGGCGATAGCCGTAGCCGAAAACCGTGAAAATTCGAAATCCGTTTTCAGGCTGCAGATTCAGCTTTGAACGCACGCGCGAGATATGCATGTCCAATGTGCGGGTCGACAAGGCCGCGGTGGTCCGCCAGATCGTCTCCATGATATAATCGCGTGACAATGTGCGGTTCGTGTTGCGGAAAAACAGGTCAGCCAGATCAAATTCTTTCGCCGTGAGCGTGATAGTTTGCCCATCGACAAAGACCGTCTGTTCAATCCTGTTTAACCGGTAGATGCCATAGGTTGCTTCGGCATCAAATGAACTACCGGTTGCGCCGGGGCGTAACATGGCACTGATACGCGCAGAAATAACCGCGCGATCCTCAGGCTTACTGATATAATCAGAAGCGCCGGCATTGAGCGCTTCGCTAACATCTTTTTTCGCGGACCGGTTTGTGATCATCAAGACCGGAGGGCGCTTGGGTAGGGTATTTTGCATCGATTGCAAAATCTCGAGCCCATCTTTGCCGGGCATGTTCCAGTCGAGGATTAGCAAATCGCATGTATCACGGGACAATGCCTGCATAAGGGCGTTGCCATCGGTGTATCCGACGGCAGCGTCGCCAAGTTCTTCAACGATGGCTTTCAAATGATGAACCACCTCTGGTTCACCATCCGCAATTACTACCTGCATGTTTTGGTTCGCCCCTCAGCACCCCAGCCGCATATCGGCACCGGAATACTAACTAAGCAGATAACCATCGCGTTACCAGATGCAGCCTCAAACATTTACAAACGTTTACAAACATTTACATCTGCTTGCGATGCTCGAAATTAACGTAGGTTAAGGCTGCAAGGCACGAAACTAACTCAGGTTAAGAAAATGGCTGGGGCGGCAGGGATCGAACCTGCGAATGGCGGCATCAAAAGCCGCTGCCTTACCGCTTGGCGACGCCCCAGCAAGCCAGCAAACTGGCCGATGTGCGCGGCTTATATCGTGCGAATCTCGTAGCGCAACAGCTTAATCGATGCGATGTACCCAACCATGGGTGTCCGCAGCCGCTCCGCGTTGGATATCCACAAGTTTTGTGCGGATTTGCTGGGTCATTTGCCCCGCGCCGCCCGCGCCAATGGTGAAGGCGCCTTGGGTGGATTTCACTGTGCCGACGGGGGTCACGACTGCCGCAGTGCCGCACGCTAAGACTTCAACCAGCCGTCCGGATTCGGCGTCGGCGCGCCATTGGTCCATCGCATAAAGCTCCTCACGGACGGTCAGGCCTTGCGCGCGGGCAAGCGTGAGAACCGAATCGCGCGTAATGCCCTCTAATATCGTGCCGTCGGCGGGCGGTGTCAGCAATGATCCGTCATCGAACAGGAAAAACAGGTTCATACCGCCAAGTTCTTCGACCCAGCGATGTTCGGCGGCGTCCAGAAAGACAACTTGGTCACAACCCTGGCGAATGGCTTCGGATTGGGCGACAAGGCTTGCGGCATAATTGCCGCCGCACTTCGCTGCGCCCGTTCCGCCGCGTGCGGCACGGGTATATTGTTCCGATACCCAAATCGAAATCGCCGGTACGCCGCTTTTGAAATAATTCCCGGCCGATGACGCGATGACCATGAACAGATATTCCGACGATGGCTTCACGCCCAGAAACACTTCGCTGGCGATCATGAAGGGGCGCAAATAAATCGACCCGCCATCGACGGGCGGAAACCAGTCCTTGTCGACCTGAACCAGTTGTTTGCACGCCTGCAAAAACATGTCTTCAGGCAGTTCGGGCATGGCAAGGCGCTTTGCCGACCGCTGGAAACGGCGGGCATTCTGCTCAGGGCGAAACAGCGCCATCGTGCCGTCTGCAAGGCGATAGGCCTTTAGACCTTCAAATATTTCCTGCGCATAATGCAGCACAGCCGTGGCTGGATCGAGCGTCAGCGGCGCACGGGGGCCGACTTTCGCATCATGCCAGCCTTTGGCGTCCGAATAGCGGATGGTGACCATATGATCCGTAAACACGCGGCCAAAACCGGGATCGACAAGCCGCGCAGCCCGTTCAGCTGCGTCAACAGGATTCGGATTAGCCTCAAATGGAAATGCGCCGGACGTCATATATGCTCTCGTCAGTTAGGGTCTTGCTTCGTCCTATGGGCTGGGCTTAGATACGTCAATATGGCTGCCCCATCTTCTGTATCTGCTGCGCCGACGGCGTCGCCCTTGTTTCTGCGCGAGCATGAGGTGCGGCGCGGCGTTGAGCTTTTGTTTTTCGGTTATACGCGGCTGACGCGCGCTATAGATGACGGATTGGCCGAGCATGGCCTTGGCCGCGCGCATCATCGCGCGCTGTACTTCATCGCCCGCCAACCCGACCTGACGATTAGCGAATTGCTCAAAATCCTTGCGATCACGAAACAGTCGTTGGGCCGGGTGCTGACCGACTTGGCGGAGAAAGAGTTGGTCGAAACGCGCACGGGCGAGGTAGACCGGCGGCAGAAGCTGCTGCGTCTGACCGCAGAGGGTGTCCGCTTTGAAGCGCAGCTATTTGACGCACTGCGCACGAGCCTTGCGTCCGCTTATGCCGCAGCAGGGCAGGAATCGGTCACAGGTTTCTGGCGCGTTTTGGAAGGGTTGATACCCGCAGAGGACAAGGCCATGGTTATCGCCTTGCAGAAGGATATTTGATGCGCGACACGCTTGCACGACTTGAACATACCATCGCCCAGCGGTCGAACGCTGCGCCCGATAGCAGCTATGTGGCCTCGTTATTCGCCAAAGGGCGCGGCAAAATTGCGCAGAAAGTTGGCGAAGAAGCCACCGAGACGATCATCGCTGCGCTGTCGGGGGATGCCGGCCACCTGACCGCTGAAGCCGCCGATCTGCTTTTCCACCTGATGATCTTGCTCGCCGACGGTGGCGTGGCGTTTGATGATGTCCTCGCGGAACTGGACCGCAGGGAAGGCGTATCTGGCCTTGTTGAAAAGGCAGCACGCGACAATTCTGGAGAATAAGATGCCGATTGATCCGACATTGCCTTACGATGACCAGAATATCTTCGCCAAAATCCTGCGCGGGGAAATTCCCTATAAAAAGGTTTTTGAAGATGACTGGGCACTCGCCTTTCACGACATCAATCCGCAGGCGCCGACGCATGTCCTCGTTATTCCCAAAGGCGCTTATGTCAGCTGGGACGATTTTAGCGCCAAAGCCAGTGATGCCGAAATAGCCGGCTTTGTACGGGCTGTAGGCCAAGTATCGCGCGCATTGGGTCTGGTAGAGCCCGGATATCGATTGCTGGCCAATATCGGGATGGATTCGCATCAAGAGGTTCCGCACCTGCATGTCCATATTTTTGGTGGAAAACCCCTTGGCCCGATGCTTATGCGATGAAATTCAGTTGCGCGGAGACTTTTAGAGGCTAGGCTCCGCGCGATAAGTATCCGTTGGGGAGTAAGTAATGATATTTGGTCGTACGAAATCAATCGACGCCATTTTGGCGACGGCGGAGAAGAAAGCTCTCCACCGAACGCTTGGCGCGTTTCAGCTAACATTGTTCGGAATTGGCTGTGTTATCGGCACAGGCATCTTTGTATTGACCGCAGCGGGAGCGCAAAAGGCCGGACCAGGCCTGATGCTGGCTTTCGCAATTGCGGGTGCAATCTGTATCGTAGCTGCGCTTTGCTATGCTGAAATTGCATCAATGCTGCCGGTGGCGGGGTCCGCCTACACTTACACCTACACCGTTATGGGCGAGCTTCTCGCGTGGACGGTGGGCTGGGCCCTTGTGCTCGAATATGCGGTCGCGGCCAGCGCGGTGTCGGTCGGGTGGTCCGGCTATTTTAGTGGCACCATATTAAACGAGTTTTTCGGGATACAGTTGCCGGCGGCCTTGGCGGCTGGGCCGCTTGCTTTAGGCGGTGCTGAAGGTGGGATTATCAACCTGCCTGCGGTTATCATCGCATTGCTGATGACATGGTTGTTGATGATCGGCACCAATGAGTCTGCCAAGTTCAACGCGATTCTCGTCGCGATCAAGGTTACCGCGCTTACCGCTTTCATCGTATTGACCTTACCACAGGCAGAAATGGCAAACTTTAATCCGTTCTTGCCCGCCGGCGTTTTCGGTGGCTTTGGATCAGGTGTGGGCGCTGTTGGTGCCGCTGCAACTATATTCTTCGCCTATGTTGGCTTTGACGCGGTTTCGACTGCGGCAGAAGAAACCAAAAATCCGCAACGCAACGTGCCGATCGGCCTTATTGGTTCGCTTGGCTTCTGTACCATTTTCTACATCCTAGTGGCAGCTGGCGCTGTTGGTACCATCGGTGGTCAGCCTATCATGGGACCAAATGGCATTCCGTTCCCTGCTGGATCTGAAGCATTGGCTGTCCAATGCGCATTGCCGCAATATGGCGACATGCTGGTATGCTCGAATGAGGCGCTTGCCCATGTACTGCGTCAAATCGGCTTTGGCACAATTGGCAACATGCTCGGTATCGCAGCGTTCGTTGCGTTGCCCTCGGTAATCTTGATCCTGCTTTTCGGTCAGACCCGTATTTTCTTTGTGATGTCGCGCGACGGTTTGCTTCCGGAAGGTCTCTCGAAGATCCATCCAAAATGGAAAACGCCGTATGTTGTCACAGCGATTACCGGAGCAGTTGTAGCCTTTGCTGCTGCATTTCTTCCAGTTGGCCAGTTAGCCGACATCGCCAACGCCGGAACGCTATACGCATTTATGATGGTGGCGATTGCCGTGATGATGTTGCGCAAGTCCGAACCGAACCGTGTGCGTTCATTCCGGACGCCTGCGCTTTGGCTGGTCGGGCCTTTGACGATTGCCGGATGTATTTTCCTTTTCCTCAACCTGCCATTTGAGGCGATGCTCGTACTTCCTGCGTGGGCAGCGATCGGTATCGTGATTTATTATCTTTATGGCTATCGTAAGAGCCATGTCGGCCAGGGTATTGTCGAAGTGCATGACCTTGATGCCGATACGCCGCACCGGCCCGTAGATGGCGGACCCGTGGTCTGAACTCTGCGAAATGATATGAGTAAAAGGGGCGCTTTGGCGCCCCTTTTCTTTGCTTAGCTGCGCGGGTCAGCGGGAAGAGGCTGGGTGGTGCCGGGACGCGTGAACAACTTGCCCTTTTCACACCATAGAACCAATATCAGCGCGGCAAGTCCACAACACAGAAAACCAAGTGCGACAGGAAAGACGCTGCCGTCAAACTGCTGTCCAATGATAGCGCCGAGCGAGGCTGCTAAGGCCGTGCGCACGAACGTCTGAAACGATGACGCAGCACCCGCGACATGGCCAAAGGGTGTCATCGCAATCGATGAAAAGTTGGAGCCGATAAACCCAATCATCGCCATGTTGCCGGTCAACAACAACAGGAACAACGGCATAGATTTCGGTGCGAATTGGGCCGCGAGCAATTGCAATGCGCCAAGGGTGATAAAGATCAATAGCGCGGCGTGGGAGACGCGGCGCGCACCAAAACGTTCCACAATCCGCGAATTGGTAAAGTTGGACACAGCGATGCCAATGGCTATGATGGCAAAACCAATAGTGAAAAAGTCGGCGGCATGGAACACCTTGTCGAACATCTGTTGCGAGCTGTTGAGATAGCCAAACAAAGCGCCCTGAACGATGCCGGCGCCAATCATATATCCGGCAGCGTTGCGATGAAGGACGACGGCTTTCCATGCCTTTGCCAGCGCGTGGGGTTCAATCGGGATGACATTTTCGGGCGCAAGTGTTTCCGGCAAACGGAAATATACCCAGATGGCGGCCACCACGGCCATGAAAGCCATCAGGTCGAATATCACCCGCCAGCCTGCAAACAACAGGACCATTTGCCCGATGGTCGGCGCGATTATCGGCACGATCATAAAGATAAGGAATATAGTCGACATCCGCCGCGCCATTGCGTCGCCTTCGAACTGGTCACGGATAACGGAGATGACCAGCACGCCCATCGCCGCCGCGAGCAAACCATGCGCGAAACGCATCGCGAGCATCATTTCAAAGTCCGGGGTAATCGAACAGGCGAGCGAAAAAATTGCGGCGCCTATGATTGCAATCAGCAATATCGGCTTGCGGCCATAGCGGTCAGACAGCGGACCATAGATCAGCGCGCCAATGCCGGTGCCGGCCAGAAAGACAGAAATAATATACTGGATCTGGTTGGGATCGGTGACGTTCAGCCCCTGCGCCATGGCGGGAAACGCGGGCAACATGGAGTCAATGGCCAATGCGTTGAGCGCCATCAGCGATGCCATCATGATGGTCAATTCGCGCGGGCCGATGGATTTTTTTGCAGAAGCTGGGGAGGTCATGTTCCGGCTATGGGGTAGCAGCCGCAATAATTCCACCCGCTAAATCTTTAAATCAGCCCGGCGCTCCGCATGCTGGAAAAGCCGTCTTTGCCGATGATGATGTGGTCATGCACCGTTATCCCGAACTTCTGGCCTGCGTCTGCAATGTCCCGGGTCATGGCAATGTCTTGCCGGCTTGGGCTGCTATCGCCGCTTGGGTGATTGTGGACAAGGATGATGGCCGCAGCGCCCAAGTCCATCGCGCGCCGGATAACTTCGCGTGTATAAATCGCGGCCTGATCGACTGAACCTTCGCTCGCAACCTCATCGCGGATCAGCATATTTTTGCTGTTGAGATATAAGGTCCGCACGCGCTCAATGGTCAGATGCGCCATGTCGGCCCGCAGATAGTCTAGCAACGCTTGCCATGATGACAAAATCGGCATCTCGCGGACAGGCGCGCTCAAAAGGCGCAGGGCAGCCACTTGAACGATTTTCAGTGCAGCGACACTCGTCTCGCCCATCCACTTTTCGCGCATGATGCTGTCGGCATCGGCCGTTAACAAGGCCGAGAGGCTGCCGTACCGCGCGATGAGATCCTTGGCGATTTGCTTTGTGTCGCGGCGCGGAATGGCCAAGGCGAGCAAATATTCCACAAGCTCATGGTCGTGCAGGCTTTCGCCTTGCTGTTCAAAAAGCCGCTTACGCAGACGCGCGCGGTGGCCGGTGCCATGATGTTCGATTTTATCCGCGCCGTCCGCCATCAGCACCACCTTTTTGCGATAATGTTCTTTTTGGTGATTTTTGCGACGGGTGCAAGTCGATTGACGCGAATGCCGTTGCAACCGGGCGGGCTTTCCCGCATTTGATAAACATGCGGACCGCTGCCGACGAAACACCGACAGACGACGCCAATGTGCAGCCTTTCCGGGTTGCGCGGTGGAAGCGTCGTATTTTCGGCGCGGTTGTCCTTTTGCTGGCCGGATTGTTGGTGTTCGCATGGGGGCAACGTAACAGCATCGCGGACCGGTTCGTCCAAAATGCCTTTGCTGCGCGCGGCGTTACGGCGACGTATAAGATTGATACTATTGGCTTTCGCACGCAGCGCATTCGCGACCTCGTAATTGGGAATCCCGCGCGCCCTGATCTGACGGCAAAACTGGTCGAAATTGACGTCGCGCTGAACTTTTCCGGCGTCAACTTGCGCGTTGTGCGTGCCGACGGGGTCATGCTGCGCGGGCGCTATGCCAATGGCCAATTGTCCTTTGGTGAGCTGGATAAGTTTGTTGATCCGAAATCAATCGAGCCGCTGGAGCTTCCCGACATTGCGCTATCGCTTAAAAATGCACGTGCGCAGATTGAAACGCCATGGGGGATATTCGACGCCGCCGCGCATGGCAGCGGGCTGCTGCGGAACCGGTTTGCCGCAAATCTTTCGGTGCGGTCGCCGCGTGTCGCAGCCGCGGATTGCACCGCATCTGACGTAACGTTCGACGGAACGCTTATGCTCGAATGGCGTGAGCCGCACTTGGTTGGCCCGATTGCCGCTACAGCGGCGAAATGCGCGGACGCCGGCATTGCGATTGCAGCGCCCCGGCTGGACGCGAACATCCATCTGTCGGAACGGTTTAACCGATGGGAAGGGGCGCTGGGTTATGCGGCGGCAAAGCTGGCCAACGCACAGGCGCAGATGAAGAACATTGCGGCAAACTGTCAGTGGACGGCGATCTGAGGCGCACCAATTTTGCGCTGCTGCTCGACAAGGCGGCATTGCGGTCCGCACCTTTGTCGGTTGGCCGATTGCGGCTGGATTCGAGGGGATATGCCGGGCTGGTCAATGGCCGTCTGGCGTTGAGCGTTTCGGGAAATGCCGCCTTGGCCAATGGCGCGCTTGATCGCGGGACCGTCGGTGATCTGCGCGGATTGGTTGCGCAAACACAAGCCACACCAATCGGGCCCATTGTCGCGCGAATGGCTCCCGTGCTGCAGCGCGCAGGGGACCAGTTTGCCGCGCAGCTGGATTTCGAATCCTTTCAGGACTTTCAAGGGCGTCTGGGCGGCAACATCAGCGCGCTGTCGCTGACCAGCGCATCGGGCGTTCGCCTTCGGCAGATTGGCAGCTTTGGCGTGTCTGGTTCCCCCAAGGGATGGCGGCTGAATGCGCCTGCGCAATTGACATTGTCCGGTGCGAACTTGCCCGACACGCAGCTGTCGCGCCTGTTGCGGGTGGACCAT
>CALDKP010000106.1 GCA_937898535.1 uncultured Sphingomonadales bacterium
TCTACACAGGCGAAGACACTCTTTCCCTACACGACGCTCTTCCGATCTGGAAATAGGTCGTACGGGCGCTCAATGGCCGTCCGGCTTGCCAGCGTTGTTGGCCATTGATTTTGCCATGCCTGCAAAGGATGACACCATTGAGGTGGCGAAATCAGGGTCGGCTGGAATGGTTTCCTTTGCCGCCTGTTGCATAGCCAAAACCCACTGGGTCGCGACCGCGAAATTCATGCCTTTATAGCCGCGATGGGCGGACATGATACATGCGCCCGGGCGTTTTTCGAACCAGTCGCGCGGGCCACCCATCCAGGCCATCAGAAAATCGGTCAACGACTCGCGCATCGGTTCCAGATCAGCCGCATGCATGGCGCGTAACTCGGCGAAGTCCGGTTCACTATCCATCAAATCGTAAAAGCGGTTTACGAGCCGGCGTATCGGTTCGCGCCCGCCAATACGATCAAAGGGCAGCTGCTTCTTAGACGATATATGTGCATCGGTCATAGCATTGCTCATGCCGTCAGAATGTCCGGCCGTCTCTGGGGCAAATCAAAGCGTCAAACATTAAACCTAAACAGCATGATATCGCCGTCTTTAACGAGATATTCCTTGCCTTCCGAACGCCATTTGCCCGCTTCTTTCGCGCCGGCTTCGCCATTGAACTGGACATAGTCATCAAAGGCCATGGTTTCGGCGCGGATGAAGCCTTTTTCAAAGTCGCTGTGGATCGCGCCTGCGGCGTTGGGGGCAGTGTCGCCTTGGTGGATTGTCCACGCGCGCGCTTCTTTCGGGCCGACGGTGAAGAAGGTGATGAGGTGCAGCAGTTCATATCCCGCGCGGATAACGCGGGCGAGGCCGGTTTCGGTCAGGCCAAGGTCTTCCAAAAACACTTCGCGGTCTTCGGCGGGCATGGTCGAAATTTCCGCTTCGATGGCGGCGGACACGACAACCGCTTCCGCGCCTTCGGCCTTTGCCTTTTCAAAGACCCGTGCCGACAACGCATTGCCGTTTGCTGCGCTCGCCTCTTCGACATTGCACACATATAAAACCGGCTTTGCGGTTAAAAGCTGCGCCATTTGGAAATGCCGTTCTTCTTCGGCATCGTCGCGCTTGGTCAGGCGCGCTGGCTTGCCTTCGCGCAACAGGTCAAGCGCACGGCTTAACACTGCGGCGCTGATCTTGGCTTCCTTGTCGCCCTGCGTCCCCTTTTTGATGAGGTTGGGGACACGCTTTTCAAGGCTTTCAAGGTCGGACAGCATCAATTCGGTTTCGACCGTCTCCGCGTCTGAAATCGGGTCGATCTTGTTATCGACATGCTGAATGTCGTCATCTTCAAAACAGCGCAGGACGTGCACGATGGCATCGACTTCGCGGATGTTGCCCAAGAATTGGTTGCCAAGACCTTCGCCTTTTGATGCGCCGCGCACAAGGCCGGCAATGTCGACAAAGCCCAACTGGGTTTCGATAATCTTTTGGCTGCCGCCAATTTTGGCGATGGTTTGCAAGCGCGGGTCAGGGACGGCGACATTGCCGATATTGGGTTCAATCGTGCAGAACGGATAGTTCGCCGCTTGCGCTGCTGCCGTTTCGGTCAGTGCATTGAACAGGGTGGACTTGCCCACATTGGGGAGTCCGACGATACCGCATTTAAAGCCCATATTATCCTCTTGGGAGATTGAATAGCGGCGTCCCTAGGCGACGGCGGGCAACGAGTCCATCCAGCGCTGCAATTCATCGGGGTTTCTTAGCCGGATTATTTTGTCTCCATGGCCCTTCAGTTGTGCCTCTGTGCGGATGCGCGGGCCGCTGTTCCAGCGGATGAGGTAGAACAGAAACGCGATGTCGAAACGTTCTGGGCAGCCCTCGGTCATGTCGGGACGGCTGCGTCCGCGATAGGTCCAGATGCGTTTGATTAAGCGGCGGACGCATAGGCTGATCGGGAAATCGAGGTAGATGACTGTATCAGCGCGGTCGAGGCGGAGCCCAAGCGTTCCGCCATAAGTGCCATCGATGAGCCACCGGTCAGTTGCGACAATGTCATGCAGCTTGGACGTGATTTCATCCTTGCTGCTTTCGATCCAGCCGGGGTTCCAGTTTAGCTGGTCCATATGGAACAATGGGAGTTTGAGGCGATCGGCCAATATCGCTGCCAGCGTCGATTTGCCTGCACCGCATGGGCCGATGACCAGCACGCGTTGCACGGGTTTAGTCCTGCTGCAAACGCATGGCGACATCGTTCATGAAGCGGACGTCATCGCCCTTGGCCAGCCAATCGGCTTCGGCTGACACAGCGCCCAACAGATCCGCCAAATCGTCGATCTCGCTTTTGTGGAAATTGCCAAGCACATAGCCCGTGACGCGGTCTTTATTGCCGGGATGGCCAATGCCGAGGCGGACGCGGCGGAAATCGGCGCCAATATGTTCGGTTATCGAACGGATGCCATTATGGCCAGCCGCGCCGCCGCCAAATTTGACCTTCACCTTGAATGGCGCGAGGTCGAGTTCGTCATAGAAGACCGTGACGTCTTTGGATTCAAGCTTATAGAAATCCATCGCTGCGCGCACGCTGCGGCCGCTTTCGTTCATAAACGTCGCGGGTTTAAGAAGAATGATTTTTTCGGAACCGAGCCGAAGTTCCTGCACCCAGCCTAAGAATTTCTTGGCGGGTAATGGCAGGTCGTGAATTTCGGCTAGCGTATCAATCGCCATAAAACCGATATTGTGCCGGTGCATCGCATAGGTGGCGCCTGGATTACCGAGACCTACCCATAATTGCATCGCGCTTGTCCCTTGGGGGAATATCCGGGGCGGGCCGAAACCCAGCCCCGGAGATGAATGTAAGCTAAGCCTTTGGCTTACGCGCCCTTTGCGGTGCGCAGGAAGTCAACATGTATCGGGCGATCGCTAACAGGATGAAATGCAACATCCTTTGGAATTGTAAGCTGTTTTTTGCCACCAAGGTCGATCTCGATAACGCTGTCGAAAAAATGGCCAGTCATCAAAAGTTTGACGAGAGCCTTTTCCTCAACATGGATGAGTTCGGGTTCTTGCTTGTTGCCGTAAATGACGGCGGGCACTCGGTTTTGACGACGCAATTCGCGGGAGGCTCCCTTGCCTGCCCCATTGCGCGTCTCTGCCGACAAGGTCAGCTGATCGCTCATGTTCATTCTCCAAAAAAAGTTACCTTGCCGCCACGCCTCCAGGGATGACCATGCACGACAAGCGCGCGCCTATATGCAGGTTATGCCAGAAAAGCAAGCTTCGTGCGGAATCAGAGCAATGCTTTGTAGAGGCTGAATAGGCTGGTCGCGATCAGGACAATGCTGACGGCGAACAGCAACATGCGCGGCTGGATGCGTTTGGCAACAATCGCACCGAATGGAGCGGCCAGTAACCCGCCAATCAACAGACCGCCGGTGACGACCGTAAACGCCTCTAGCCCAATCGTCAGGATGAAGGTCATCGACACCGCAACCGTCAGGAAAAACTCCGCAGTATTCACAGTACCAATGGTTTTGCGGGGATCGGTGCCTTGGATCAGCAAGTTGGACGTAACGACTGGGCCCCAGCCACCGCCACCCGATGCATCCAGAAAACCGCCGACAAGACCAAGTGGCATCGTTACCTTTGGATCGCGTGGCTTGTGCTGATGGGTGAAGTTCCATGCCTTATACAGCAGGTAAAAGCCGATAAGCGTCAGATATCCCATGACAAACGGGCGCGCTGCCTCTGTATGGATATTCGCCAAAAGATACGCGCCGGTACAGCCGCCGATGACACCAGGAATCGCAATGCGGGCAAACAGCTTCCAATCGACATTTTTGTGCAACACATGGCTGATGCCCGATGCGCCGGTTGTAAACATCTCGACAAAATGCACGCCAGCAGATGCCCGGGCAGGGGCGACGCCCATGACGCTGACCAACAATGTGCTGCAAATGACGCCAAACGCCATTCCAAGCGCGCCATCGACCAACTGCGCGGCAAAGCCGACCGCGACATAAGGCGCAACGGAAAACCAATCGATACCGGCAATATAGTCAATCATCCAAGTCTCGCCCTTTGCGGTGGAATGTCGGATGCATAATCGGGAGTCACTTCTTTAGCCACCGCTTTGTATCTCACGAATTTGTTTGCAGCACCCAAGAATGTGTTTAGCGCTGGGTCGTGCTGTGAACGCATTGCGCGCATTAGAAGGTGACCTTGATGGTAGCGCCCAATGTACGCGGATCGCCGGGTTGTCCCGCAATCAGCCCAACATTGCTGGGCGCGACTTGAAGCAGTTCGAAATATTGCACGTCAAAGACGTTACGAACCCAACCGTAGATATCGAAATTATCCGCACGGAACCCCACGCGGAAGTTGGACAACGCATAGCCATTTATATTGGTGTACACAGACGGTGACGGGTTGGATGAGAATGTCGACCGGTAATTGCCGTCAAATCCGACATATAACTGGCCATCGGTGGTAAACAACTTCAGCGGGGTGTTGACTTCAGCACCATAGGACACCGCCCATTTCGAGACGCCGGGCAGGCTCTGCCCTGAAATGTCGCAATTGGCGGGGCTTATTCCGCCGGGGGTTCCCGGTGCGCTTGGGGTTTGGCCCAGGCCAACAGTCGTGCCACCTGCCAGTTCGGGGGGGCATGGGGCATCGACGAATGTCGCATATTTGGCATCGGTATATGCGCCATTTAAATAGGCGCTGAAACGGTCACTGGGGCGGATTTTAAAGTCTGCCTCAAGACCCTGTGACCGCACTTTGCCAGCATTTGCCAGATAGCCGCGCAATACACCCAATTCGCCATTGGTGACCGTCGCCTGATAGTTTTTGATGTCTGTGCGGAATGCCGTCAGGTTGAACGTTGCCTGGCGGTCCCAGAACTGCGTTTTGACGCCCAGTTCAAAATGGTTGACCGATTCAGGCTTCACGACGCCTGCAGATGCAATCGGCACGCCCGATGAATCCAGCGGAAGACCGTTTTGATTGATGCCAACGGTTTTGAAGCTCTTTGCATAGCTTGCATAAGCGAGGACATCCTGCGCGACTTTATAATTGGCGTTCAGATCGTAACTGAAGTTCCAGTCGCTGACCGACGGCGCGCTGGTTTGCGGTGTAAAGACACCGCACTGTGCTGCGCCAATCGATCCGGCGGGCTGCGGGCAGGTCAGCAGCGCGCCTGCGCCTGTTGTCACGACGCGCTGATAAAAGCCGGATTTCTTATCATAATTGATCCGCAAGCCGGGCTGAATGGTC
>CALDKP010000107.1 GCA_937898535.1 uncultured Sphingomonadales bacterium
CTACACGACGCTCTTCCGATCTATATCTGTTGGTTGGACGCGACGGATTGCTCCTGCAACACGATTTGCTCTTGAAGGCTAATGCTTTGCTGCTCTGCGTTGGCAATCACACTGTGCAGGCGTTGCTGCTCGGACGCCGCACGTCGCCGCGAAAGGCCCAGTTGCTGCTCGGTAAGTTCGCGGCGGCTTTCCAGCGCGCCTAGACTGCGTCCGGCAATGCCGTTGCCTGATATCGCGCGTCTATCCAGACTTATCACCGCGATCCGGTCGCCTTGTTTGACAAGTTGGCCTTCCTGGGCAGTTAACGCCGTTACTATGCCGGGTGCAGTTGCCACGATCTTCGTAGAAGGAATATCGGTGACTAATATTCCAGGGACTGTTTCAATCCGCGCATAAGTGCCAAGCGAAACCCATGTGACGGCAATCGCGATAATGGCAAATAGCGCCAGCCCCATTATCCTGGTCGATAATGCCTGGGTCAGCACGACGTCGCCGTAAAGACGCTGTTTACGCGTCTCAAAAACTTCGTCTCGAAAAAGGTCGGTGTCTGCCATTGGCAGCGGCAATGGCGGCCTGCATGGGTGTGTGACAAGCACGCGCTTTCGTATACTAATCGCTCGTATATGCTTGCCTGCTCCATCTGGTGTTTGGACAGGACCGGCGCGGCATTCAAAACCAGCTGACCTATGTCGGTGGCCGTGCGCAAATCGTCTATGAATTGCCGCTCAACGAAGTGGTGTTCGATTTCTACGACCGGTTGAAGAGCATTTCACGCGGCTATGCCTCGTTCGATTACCACCAGATCGGCCACCGCGAAGGCCACCTTGTCAAAATGAGCGTGCTGGTCAATGGCGACGCGGTCACATAAGCTTGGGTCATGAAGGGCTACTCCCAATGCGTTGTGAGGAACTGTTCAATTTGCGCTGGCCTCGAACCCGATGAGCTTGAAGCGATTGGCCAGAAAAGCCCCCACAGCGCCACTGCATTCACAGATGCAGAATTATGCATCGTTTCCCGTTCAATCTTTGATTGCTATTTGCTTCCTAAGCAAAAATCCTCTGGCGGTAGAAAGGCAACGTCACCATGTAAGTCCATGAAAAACAATGGTGAGCCCTGCTGGGTTCGAACCAGCGACCTGCTGATTAAAAAGTCGCGCGCGCACTATATAAACCAATGACTTAAAATGTATTTTATAACACCTGTCTACACTTTTTGATTTTGAATCTATTCTACTTCTGGAACAGAATTTAGCTGATGGAATTATATGGTTGTGAAAAGCCGAAATGCTCTGGCAGAGGAAATCATACTGATTTCCAGAGGCGTGGCAATCTACAAGGTAGGTGCGAGCCCGTTCTGGCAAGCACGTGTGCGGGATACACGGACTAAGAAGTACATCGTCCGGTCTACTCGGGAAACCTCACGCATTAAGGCTCGTGCGGCTGCAGAGGAAATGGCAGCTGAAATCAAAGGCAGCGTCAAAAAGGTGATGCGGGAGTTCACCTTTGAATATTATGGCAACCGGATGGCTGACAAAGCTCGGCGGGTGTCTGCTAATGGTGAACGGCATGCCAACTATGTCTGAGACATCTGCTACTGCTTGGAAAACAAGGAGTGGGGACTTTACAAGATTCTTCAAGATCGAGATGTCCGAGAACTTCGAACCCGTGATTATCAAGAAGTGATGGGCAAGGTTCAGTCAGACCGAACTAATTTGTCAGCTTCCACCAGAAACATCCTCACAGCCACTTTCCGTAATGTTTTAAAAATAGCCCGAGATGATGGTGTGATTGATGCCATTCCAGCAACACCAAGGGCAAAGCGGAAGGATGCGCCACGATCCTATTTTCCGTTTCATCCACTCGTCGCCAAGAAGGATGATTTGTATCATCCTTGGTTCGACCTATACGTCTGAGAATAGGCCCTTTTTTAAAAGAGTTGCAGCGGTTCGATGCGCCTTCAAATGTGTTGCATCGATCATCAGCTGCTCGGGCGCGTGGGAAAACTTTTTTACGCGTGATCCCGTCCCAGTCTAAGAATCGTCAGGCAGCCTTCACGCTCATCCGCGTGTCCGACCAGCCAGTTCCTCACGGATTTCTTAGAGCATCAGGTGGCGGCGCTCGTCGACGAGCCTAAGCAATATTCTATTCATTGCGTCGCGATTGTTACAGTTAGTGTATCTTGGTACAGACCTGCCATCAGGGTCCCGGAAACGGAACCTACAGTCAGCACCACAGGCACTACAGTCTCCTCGGCGGAGCTACTCGTCGACACAGGCAAGATCGTCCGGCCGGTCATCGCTACCTCGACGTTCCCAGCGCGAACGCTATAGGGTACAACAACCTGTCCCGACTGGTGAATAAGATTGCCTGAATTTGCGGAGGACAGGGAGATGGCGACAGCGGCATTTGTCATGAACTTAAGCTCCAAAGAGCGTGACGGTAATTGTCGAAGATCGCCGAAATCTAAGTTAACTGCACCGCTCGGTGCCTGACCATTCAATTGAGTGCGAATTTGTCCAGGAACGTAGGCAGAAAAAAACGCGGTTGTTTCGGAAACGGGAGATGACAGCCCGCTTTTGTCCTCAACGAACAGACGTGCGATTGCCCCCCCTTGGTATCTTCCTGCGCGCACCATCTGACGAGGTGGGATCGCCAAGAACAGTTGTAAGGCAGTATCCCAATTCCCAGCTGGTGCTTCGCCGCTGATGATCGATGTTTCGGTTCCGCTATAAGTCGAGCTAAGCACCGAACTCCCGCCAGGCCCTCTGATTACGTCGAACGCGAGTTTGTTGGCGCTTCCCCCAGTCAATGCTGCATCCCCTCCCTGCGGGGTAAGTACAACATGGTAACGGCAGGCTGCGCCCTTGTGGCGAACCTGCAATTCGAACGCTTCGTACATCGGTGTTGGATCGAAAATTTCATAGCCCCTGCCGCGCAAGCCTCGCCAGTCGACACTCGCGCCCTGAACGATTTCGATACTGCAATTGCCCTTGAGGTCTTCGCTGGTCGATCCATTGGCCCAAACAGGCATGGCGCTGAACGAGACGAATAATAAGAACGATTTCTGTAAACAGTTTATCGTCATGACTTGGCTCCTATTTTACGGCTTGGATGTCGGTGTCGATCGCCAAGGGTTGGTCAAGGCGATATAGACCGATCGCATCTACGGGAATGTCCAAGCGCCGCGTGACAGTCCTGCCTTCCATCACGAGCTCGATTTCGTAGACGCTACCCGGTTTGAGACCCTCGGCAAAGAAACGACCGCTGGCGTTGGTGAATACTTCTGACCCTTGCCCAGCATCACACGGCGAGCTGCACACTTCGCGAAGAGACAGAACTGAAAGTCCGACGGGATCGCCGTTACGATTGACCAAGTTGCCGATAGCAGTGACATTCCGATCACTTCCAATTTGCATATATGCGCCGCTGCGATACCCCGGATTAAGCACAAACACCTGGCCGCCAACCGAGGTTCCGGCAGGTGCATTGGGTGCGTCAACTTGGAGAGTTCGGTTGAAATAAGGGGTCAGCCCCGTAACCACCGCCGGGCCAAATGCATCCGAATACGCTGAATATCGCCGTTGGCTGCTGGCGAAGCCGGTTAGCGGTTCTACCGCGATCCGGTAATCCCCAGCGCGCCTGTCCAGCCCAACAATGGCGAAGCTGTTCCCAACGGGGCGAGAGATGGCGACATGACCGTCGGCCATGACTAGCGCGCTGCCAAACCGTAGGTCATAGCGAAGGTCTGCTCTGGCGCTTGCCTGCAAGAAGTCCTGACTCGTTTGTTGCACCGAAGTCTCGAAGCGATTGCCGAAATAGCTTCCACG
>CALDKP010000108.1 GCA_937898535.1 uncultured Sphingomonadales bacterium
CCACATCATGCCGGAGCAGACGATGAGGGGGATGCTGAAGAGCTCCGTGACGCGTCCATCGACGGTGTATTTGCTGACATACGGGGCGCACTCGTGGGTGAGCCAGAGGACGATGAGGGTGATCACCAAGGCGAGGCCTTTGTAAAACATTGCCAGTGAGTCCAGCGCCATCCAGGGGCGGAGGAAGCCGGGCAGGCTGGCGGTGTCGCTGCTGGCGACGGTGAAGGACTGGAATGACGCCCGCGTGACCCGCAAGGCGCTGCGGGAGCGGTGGTGGCTGGCCAGTTTCATACGGCCCCGGCTGCGACGGTGGCTGCGACAAGTTGCCGGGCAGGTGGATGGTCATCCAACCCTTCAAACAAATGCTCCATCCACACCGGAATTGCGGTGCCGGTCATGGCAGACATGCGTGTGATTGCCGCAAAATTTGAAACCGGCATAATGCCCGGCACGATTTCGGCATCGACACCTGCGGCGGCCACTGCATCACGAAAACGGAAGAATGTTTCAGGTTCAAAGAAAAATTGTGTGATCGCCCGGCTTGCGCCTGAATCCAGCTTGCGCTTCAGAAAGTCGATATCGCTGGCAGCGGACAAAGCTTCTGGGTGGGTTTCGGGATAGGCACTGACCGATATCTCGAACGGGTGGAGCTTGCGCAGCCCTTCAACCAATTCGGCAGCGCTGGCATAGCCGTCGGGATGCGGGACAAATTTACCGTCCGATCCTGGTGCATCTCCGCGCAGTGCAACGATATGCCGGACACCTGCCTCCCAATAGGCATTTGCAACGTCGGCAATTTCGCCCTTTGATGCTTCGACGCAGGTTAAATGCGCCGCGGCTGGAATATTTGTTTCGCGCGCAATGCGGGCAACGGTGTTGTGTGTCCGCTCCCGCGTTGTACCGCCGGCACCATAAGTGACCGACACAAAGCGCGGGGCAAGCGGCGCGAGCGTGACAACCGAATCCCAAAGCTGCTCTTCCATCTTTTCGGTTTTCGGCGGGAAGAATTCAAAACTGATTTCGCAATCACCGGCAAGACCGGCGAAAAGGGGCGATGCGAGCGCCCGGCTTGCTTCCTGCATTTGGGCGAAAGGGAGAATCATGCAACAATCCTTAAGTTGTTTTTTGGGCGCGGGGTGGCGAACGATAGCTTTTGCCCCATCCACACTTTTACAATGAGTTCACCGGACTCAAGTGCGACCTGATGCACCATCTGCAGGCCATGTGCCGAGAACGCATTCCGCATAAATTCATCCGTAAAGCCAAGCCGGGCATGGGCATGAACGGTGCGGAGTTCTTCATGGTCGTGGGCCGCGAAGTCGACAATCACGAGCCGTCCATCCTCTGCGACGGTCCGGATGGCCTCTGCAATGACGGCCTCGGGGTCTTGGGCGTAGTGCAGAACTTGGTGGAAAATGACGGTATCAAACTCGCCATCGCCTACGGGTAGCATGTTAAAGTCGCCGAGCTTGATTTCGACCTTGCTCGCGATATCGGCACTGAAGTTCGCTATTTTTGCGCGGGCCAGCCGCAACATTTCAGGGCTATTGTCCAAAGCGACAAACCGGCTTGCGCTCTCCGCGAACAATTCGACAATGCGGCCAGTCCCTGTGCCAACATCCAATACACTGCCCAGCGGCGCGCTATGCAAAATCTGCGCAATCTTCGCCTCAACTTCCGAATCGGCCACATGCAGCGATCTGAGGAAATCCCATTCTTCTGCATGTGCCGCAAAATAGGATGCTGCCATATTTGTGCGCGCATTGCGGACCTCATCCAGCCGCGCCAGATCCTTTTGAAATGCCTTCGCCTGCGTAACATCGGCTTCTTTCAGCAATGACGTGAGGCGTCCGTCTTCCAACACAGCGCCCGGTCGCAAAAAAACCCAGCTTCCTTCTTTGCGTCGTTCCAACAATCCAGCTTCGTCCAATATGCGGATATGCCGGGAAACGCGTGGCTGGCTTTGATCCAAGATCTGCACCAGCTCACCCACCGACAGCTCAAGCCGAAGCACGAGAAATACGATTCGAAGCCGGGTCGGGTCTGCTAACGCCCGCATGATGTTCAGCAAATTGATCATAACACCATCATATAAAGAATTCTTTATATGATGTCAATCGGCTCAAATTCGCCATATTTTCTACCGTTCTGGTAGAGTTAACCGCAATTTTGGGGCCGATCAGCTTATTGGAATAAAAAAGCGCATTGCCACCGAATTGTGAACGGGCTAGAGGGCTTTCCGCAGACATTACTGCAATCGTTGTGGTGTGCCTGTCAGGTTTTCATAAGTTTTGCTAGGGGGTTTCCCATATGAAGAAAATTGCTGTATCTCTCGTTCTTGCCGCTTCGCTCGGTTTGGCTGCTTGCTCAGGTGCTGAAGAAGCAACCACAGAAGCAACTGAAGCAACCACAGAAGCACCTGCTGAAGCTGCTGACGCAGCTGTAGAAGGCGCTGACGCTGCTGCAACTGAAGCTGCTCCTGCTGCTGACGCTGCTGCAACCGAAGCTGCTCCTGCAGACGCCGCTGCCGCTGCTGCACCTGCTGCAGACGCTGCGAAAGAAGCTGCGAAGTAATATTCGCGCTTTTTAGCGAAAGCTTTTGAGAAGGGCTGTTCTGCTTGCAGAACGGCCCTTTTCTTTGTCCGCAGCAATGATAGAAACACATTATGCGGCATATTGTTCTTTCAATCACACTATGTCTTTTATCGACCGGTTGCGGCGATGCGTCTAATTCCACGGCACGGCTTGGCGTCGATGCAGAAGACGCAAAGGCGCTGGATGCGGCCGCAGAGAAATTAGACGGCGCGCGCGGCGCTCAACCCGAAATATCGCAATAAGGCGTCAGTTCTGGTGGTATGAAGCCACGGCGCGCGATACAAATTGCATGAACGTCATCCGTTGCGGAATGGAGGCCGTCGTGCTGCCCATCATCACTGCGACAGCGTAACGTGTGCCATCTGGTGCGGTCATGATCCCGATATCATTGTATCCCGTGGATACCGGCGGCAAAACCTGTCCCGTTCCTGTCTTGTGCAAAAAGCTCCAGCCCGCAGGCACGCCAGCCTTCAGCCGGTTCGGGCCACTTGACGTTCGCGACATGATATCGAGCATATTGCGCGTAGAAGACGCCGACAACAGCTCGCCCTTAGCAAGCTTTGCCAGTGCGCGGACAATGGCTTGCGGACTTGCCCCATCAATGGGGTCGTTCAGATAGCGGTCAAGCGCAGCCTTGCGGGTCGCCAACGGCACAGCATCGCGGGCAACGTAAAAGCGCCGGCCAATTGAATATTCCTGTTTCCAGTCGAGACCGGCAATGCCGCTTTGCAAAGCGCGTTCACCCGGCCCAAAGCGGATCGCGCCCAAATTCTTACGTGCGATAAAACTGGTTACCGCTTGCGGGCCG
>CALDKP010000109.1 GCA_937898535.1 uncultured Sphingomonadales bacterium
GACCTGGCGCTTGGTAGCTGACGCTGCCGCCCCGGTCGCCGCAACGAAGGAGGATTGATTCCATGATTCAGATGCAATCCAATCTCGATGTTGCGGACAACAGCGGCGCAAAGCGCGTTCAGTGCATCAAGGTGCTTGGCGGTTCCAAGCGTCGCGTAGCTGGCGTGGGCGACATCATCGTGGTGTCGATCAAAGAAGCTGCACCGCGCGGCAAGGTAAAGAAGGGTGACGTGCACAAGGCCGTTATCGTTCGTACCCGCAAAGACATCCGCCGTGCAGACGGTTCGGTTATTCGCTTCGACTCCAATGCTGCCGTTCTTATCGGTAACAACAAGGAGCCGATTGGCACACGTATTTTCGGACCAGTGGTTCGTGAGCTGCGCGCCAAGAACCACATGAAAATCATCAGCTTGGCACCGGAGGTGCTATAACAATGGCTCTGGCAAAAATCAAAAAGGGTGACACGGTCGTCGTGCTCGCCGGTAAAGACAAGGGCAAGTCCGGCGAAGTAACCGCCGTCATGCCTAAGGACAGCAAAGTCGTCGTCGCAGGCGTCAACATTGCTGTGCGTCACCGGAAAGCTTCGCAGGCAAACCCGCAGGGCGGTCTCGATCGCTTTGAAGCACCGCTGCACATTTCGAATGTGGCTTTGGCGGATCCGAAAACAGGCAAGGCAACACGCGTTCGCGTGGAAACCAAGGACGGCAAGAAGGTCCGCGTGGCCGTGAAGTCCGGGGAGACGATCAGTGGCTGATACCAAATACACTCCACGTATGAAGCAGCTGTATGACGACGCTGTCGTCAAGGGCTTGACTGAAAAGTTCGGTTACACAAACCGCTTCGCAGTGCCAAAGATCGAAAAGATCACACTCAACATGGGTGTTGGTGAAGGTTCGCAGGACAAGAAGAAGGTTACGACCGCTCTTGCTGAAATGGAACTGATTGCTGGTCAAAAGCCAGTCATCACCAAGGCGAAGAAATCCATCGCTGGCTTCAAGCTGCGTGAAGGCATGCCAATCGGCGTGAAAGTAACGCTTCGTGGCGCCCAGATGTATGAATTCTTGGATCGCCTCGTCACCATCGCAATGCCACGCATTCGCGATTTCCGTGGCCTGAACCCAAAGAGCTTTGACGGCCGTGGCAACTTTGCGATGGGTCTCAAGGAACAGATCATTTTCCCAGAAATCAGCTATGACGCCATCGACACGGTGCGCGGCATGGATGTGATCGTAACGACTTCGGCAAACTCGGACGACGAGGCGCGCGAACTGCTTAAGCTGTTCGGCTTCCCGTTCCCTGTAGAAGAAGCTGACGAAAAGGCGGCTGCATAATGGCTAAACTGAGCTCCATAAATAAGAACGAGCGTCGCAAGAAGCTGGCGAAGAAATATGCCGGTCGTTATGCGAAGTTGAAGGCGATGGCGAAAGACCAGTCGTTGGATGACAGCGAGCGTTTGATTGCACGCCTGAAAATGGCTGAAATTCCCCGCAATGGTAACCCGCACCGCGTGCGTAACCGTTGCGAAACCACCGGGCGTCCTCGCGGCGTGTACCGTAAATTCAAGCTGAACCGTATCGAACTGCGTAATCTTGCCAATAAGGGCATGATCCCGGGCGTTACGAAGTCGAGCTGGTAAGGATAAGATAGATGGCAATGACCGATCCTTTGGGTGATATGCTCACCCGTATCCGCAACGGCCAGCGGGCGAAGAAAGACTCTGTAGTCTCGCCAGCGTCCAGCCTGCGTACCCGCGTTCTCGATGTTCTGCAGCGTGAAGGCTATATTCGTGGTTACAGCGAAGAAGCCTTGGGTGCACATAAGGGCATCCGTATCGAGCTGAAATATTTCGAAGGCGCTCCTGCTATTCAGCATGTCGCCCGCGTTTCGAAGCCTGGTCGCCGCGTATATTCAGGAAGCCAAGAGCTTCCGATTATCCGCAACGGCCTCGGCATCACCATCGTTTCGACGCCAAAGGGCGTTCTGTCTGACGCGGAAGCGCGCGCACAGAATGTCGGCGGCGAAATCCTGGCGGAGGTATTCTAATGAGCCGCATTGGTAAGAAACCTGTTCCCATTCCTGCCGGCGTAACTGCCAGCATGGAAGCGGGCACGCTTTCGGTCAAAGGACCGAAGGGCGAACTGAAAATGCCTATGAGCGATCTCATCTCTTATGAGATGCAGGACGACGGCCTTTTGGTGAAGCCTGCCAATGGCAGCAAGGCAGCCCGCGCGTTTTGGGGTATGCAGCGTACGTTGGTGCAGAACCTCGTTACGGGTGTGACCGAAGGCTTCACGAAAGTCCTCGAAATCACCGGCGTTGGTTACCGTGCAAACAGCCAAGGCAAGATGTTGAAGCTGCAACTTGGCTACAGCCATGATGTTGACTTCACGATCCCAGAGGGCATTGAAATCAAGACACCTGACAACACCACGGTGGAAATCTCAGGTATCGACAAGCAGAAGGTTGGGCAGGTTGCTGCTGAAATCCGTCGCTGGAGGAAGCCAGAGCCATATAAGGGCAAGGGCATCAAGTACCGCGGCGAATATATCTTCCGCAAGGAAGGGAAGAAGAAATAATGGCAAAACTGTCTCTCTTTGCAAGGCGCCGTCAACGCGTTCGTTCGAAATTGCGGGCGCAGGTTGCTGGACGTCCTCGTCTTTCCGTGCACCGCACTGGTCGCCACATCTATGCGCAAGTCATTGACGATTCGAAGGGCGCGACCATCGCGTCTGCTTCGACCCTCGACAAGGACGTGAAGGCTAAGAACGGCTCGACAACTGAAGCTGCGGCTGATGTTGGCAAGCGGGTAGCCGAAGCAGCTAAGAAAGCTGGCATTTCCAGCGTGGTTTTTGATCGTGGCGGGTTCCTGTTTCACGGTCGCGTCAAAGCGCTTGCTGATGCAGCGCGCGAAGGCGGATTGGAGTTCTGATTATGGCTGAAAACACTGAAAGCACTGTACCTGTGACTGACGGCGCAGCTCCTGAAGCAGCCGAAGGTCAACGTCGCGGTCGCGGCGGTCGTGGCGGCGGCGGTGATAACCGTGGTGGCGGTGGCCGTGGTCGTAGCAACGATCGTCGTCCTGCACAGGAAGAAGATGATGGCACGATCGAAAAGCTCGTTCACATCAACCGCGTTTCGAAAACTGTTAAGGGCGGTAAGCGCTTCGGTTTTGCGGCACTCGTCGTTGTTGGTGACGGTCAGGGTCGCGTAGGTTTTGGCCATGGTAAAGCACGCGAAGTGCCAGAAGCCATCAACAAAGCGACTGCAGCTGCCAAGAAATCGATGATCCGCGTCGCCCTGAAAGATGGTCGTACGTTGCATCACGACGGCAAGGGCCATTTCGGCGCTGGCAAGGTGACGCTGCGTTCGGCACCAGCCGGTACCGGTATCATCGCAGGTGGCCCAATGCGCGCTGTCTTCGAAAGCCTGGGCGTTGCAGACGTTGTGACCAAGTCGGTCGGTACGTCGAACCCTTACAACATGATCCGTGCTACTTTCGCGGCGCTGTCTGAACAGACCAGCCCCAAGTCGGTAGCGCAGCGTCGCGGCAAGAAAATCGCCGACCTTCTTGGTCGCGGTGGCAGCAAAACTGCTGAAGCCGACGCAGAAGCTATTGCGGAGTAATCGATATGGCGAAGATTAAACTGAAGCAGACCGGTTCGCCGATCCGTCGTCCAGCCTCACAGCGCGCAACTTTGAAGGGTCTTGGCCTTGACAAGATGAACCGCGTTGTCGAAATTGAAGACACAGCCGAAGTGCGCGGAATGATCCGCACAGTTCGTCACATGGTCCAGATTCAGGACTAATAACATCAGCGCGAATTAAAGCGAAAGCGAGTGCACGACATGAAATTGAATGACATTAAAGACAACGAAGGCGCCCGCCATCGCCGTATGCGCGTTGGCCGTGGTATTGGTTCGGGCAAAGGCAAGACCTCGGGTCGCGGCCAAAAGGGCCAGACCAGCCGTTCGGGTGTTTCGATCAACGGATTTGAAGGCGGCCAGATGCCACTTCACATGCGTATTCCAAAGCGCGGCTTCAACAATATCTTCGCCAAGGACCATGCAGAAGTAAACCTCGGCATGATCCAGAAGTTTATTGATGCCAAGAAAATCGACATCAAAGCGGTTGTCGACCATGCTGCGTTGAAGGCTGCTGGCCTTGCACGTGGTGGCAAGGACGGCGTCCGTTTGTTGGCTAAGGGTGAACTCACCTCCAAGGTGAACTTCTCTGTCGCTGGTGCCTCAAAGGCAGCCGTTGAGGCCGTTGAAAAGGCCGGTGGTAAGGTCGAAGTGCTGGTAAAGGTTTCTGCATCGGAAAAAGCCGCTGCGAAGAAATCTTCCGTCAAGAACGCTGCTAAAGAAGCTGCGGCCAAGAAATAAGACGGGGGCGAAGACTTCGCTCTTGTCATGCCAGCCCCGCTTCCCGATATGGGCTGGCGGGGTTTGACATTTTCGGGGGATAGCCGATGAGTGTCAGGCAAAATTTGGGATCTGGTGACGCTGAACTGTGATGGTGCGGCACGCCTGATCCGGGAATAAGGAAAGTAACACATGGCATCTCGGGCCGATCAAATGGCTTCGAACCTCAATCTTTCGAAGTTCGGGCAAGCTACAGAATTGAAGAACCGCATCTGGTTTACCATTGGTGCGCTCATTATCTTCCGGTTGCTGAGCTTCGTTCCCCTGCCGGGTGTAGACCCTGTCGCCCAAGCTGCTCTTTATGCGAATAATGCTGCCGGCGGCGTTCTCGACATCTTCAACACTTTTTCGGGCGGAAGCCTTGAGCGTATGAGCCTCATCGCGCTCGGCGTGATGCTCTACCACCTGACCACCGGTGCGCGCCCGTTCGGCGCGCCCACCAGCGTGCGCGGCCTGCGCGAGCAGATCTACTCCACCCCCGGCGCGCTCGGCCCGCAGGCCAATGTCGACGCGATCCGCGACACCATCACCGGCCAGGGCATGATCCCGCCGGCGGTCCTGCTCGCGATCGGAACGCTCCCGTCCGTGTCCGGGCCGTGGATGCTCGCCGCCGCGTTCGCGGTCACGCTCGAAGGGGCTGCAGCGGCGTTGGGCAGCTACGGGGTCGTGGCGGGAGAAGCGACGATCGTTGAATACGCCGCGTCTGTCATTTCGCTGCTGCAGAACGCGACCGTCAATACGATCAATGCGTTGCAGGACGACAAATTCGATCGTGCCA
>CALDKP010000110.1 GCA_937898535.1 uncultured Sphingomonadales bacterium
ATCTACACAGGCGAAGACACTCTTTCCCTACACGACGCTCTTCCGATCTATCAGGCAGTACAATATGAATGCGAAGCCATAATCCAGTGGCACCGGCTGAATGCCTATCTGCTTGGCGCCGGGCCAAAGCAAAAAGACGAGGATGGGCACAGCAAGAATGCGCGACAAGGTCAGGATGTTGGGTAAGCTAAGCATCCTATAGCAATAGCGCGATGTGCCAGCAAAATCACGCGGCTATTTCACCGTCACATGAAATGCACTTTGCCATGATAGGGCTGGAACGCTAAGGCTCCGATACCGTCCGCATGGGAAGTGCAAGAACTAATGGCCACAACAATGTCACTGTTGAACAAGCGCAGATTTTTGCCGCTTTTCGTCACCCAGTTCCTGAACGCCTTCAACGACAATTTTTACAAGATGGCCATGGTCATTTTGGTGACGTACGAAATCTATTCCGACCCGACCCAAGAAGCGAATTTTAACGCCATCGCCGGCGCGCTGTTCATATTACCCTTTTTCCTGTTTTCCGCGCTTGCGGGGCAATTGGCCGATACCATCGAAAAGACGCGCGTCATTCGCATGGTGAAAACAGCCGAGATTTTTATCATGATCTTCGGTGCAGCGGGTATCTACCTGCACAACATACCGCTGATGCTCGCCGCGCTGTTTGCTATGGGCGTGCATTCCACTTTCTTTGGCCCGATTAAATATGCGATTCTGCCCCAGCATCTTGAACAAGACGAGGTTTTGGGTGGAACCGGCCTTGTCGAAGCAGGGACTTATCTTGCCATTTTGGGTGGGACGATCGCGGGCGGGATCATTCCCGGAAAGATTGCAGGCGTAGGAATTATTATCGTTGCCATCATCGGACGCGTGACCGCGCAATCTGTGCCGCTTGCACCGCCCGAAAATGATGCGCCAACCGCCAAAATGGATTGGAATATCTTTCGCAGCAGCTGGCGACTGGTGCGCGACACCATGCACATACCCCGCCTGTTTTTGGCGATCATGGCGATCAGCTTTTTCTGGGGCGTGGGCGCTGTCCTTGGGTCGATTTTCCCACCTATGGTCAAAAACGCAATCGGTGGCGACAACACTGTCGCGACCTTGTTTACCGCATTTTTCTCTATCGGCATCGCCATCGGTTCAGTCGCCGTCAACCGCCTACTGAATGGCACAGTCTCTGCCAAATATGCGCCGATTTCAGTCATCGTCATGGGTCTATTTGTCTTGGATCTTTGGTGGACGGTCAGCCACTGGCAACCAAGAGGAACCGAGCTTATGGATTGGTGGCAGTTTCTGACGCTAGGCTATGGCGAGCGTATGATTGTCGATCTTCTTGGTATTTCCATCGCCGGGGGCATGTTTGTCGTCCCGCTCTACGCGTTTCTGACAACTACGGTTGCAAAGTCGCAAACCGCCCGCACCATTGCCGCCAATAACATCGTGAATTCCGGTGCAATGGTCATCGGTGCTGTCATTTACAGCCTTCTGGTCAGCGCAGGTGTGAGCATTCCCGATACGCTGTTCATGATTGCTGCGGCCTGCCTTGTTTCGGCATGGATTTCGTGGAAGCTGCACAAGGCCTGCGACCCCGTCGCCGCCTAAAAGTCAGGCGATAAAGCTCGTTATTGAGACAAAAAACGCACTGAAGCTGAGCATAAACAAATGCGTATCTTCCTTGCGCCACCACGATATGCGGCGTGGCGCGATGACGGCGTGCGTCATCTGTGGTGGGGGAAGTATCTGCCGAAGGGGGTGGCGGGCAGCTTCGTTGTGACCGACTAATCTTCTTTTCATCATGATGGGACGTTAACCTTTTGTTAGGCATAATGGCCATGCCAAAAGATGGTTAAGCGGGGACCCAAATTCGACTGTCCCGATCTGTGACAGTTATTGACGCCTTTTTAACCATATTCCGCAGCGCGGGTTGGCGGTCTCCCGCCGCATCTGTTAGGATACATGCAGCAAACAGGAGTTCTCTTGATGGAAAGAGCAGCACAAATTCGGCAAACCGGTGGGCCGGACGTTATTGCGTGGACGGACGTTGAACTGACAGCACCCGGTCCGGGTGAGGTCCGCATGCGCAATCTGGCCGTGGGCCTGAACTTCATTGACACCTATCATCGTGGCGGCCTGTATCCAATGGCGCTACCCTCTGGCCTGGGCATGGAGGCGGCGGGCATCATTGAGGCCGTGGGAGACGGCGTGACCGACTGGCGCGTAGGCGACCGCGTCGCGACTTTTGGCCCAAGCATCGGTGCCTATGCGACCGCGCGCAATATTGCCGCGCATGGCCTGTTTTCGGTACCAGACGACATCAGCGACGAAATTGCAGCTGCTGGCTTGCTCAAGGGCTGCACCACTGAGTTTCTTGTTGAACGCTGTGCGAAGGTTCAGCCCAAATGGGACATATTGGTGCACGCGGCGGCGGGCGGCGTCGGACTGTTGCTCGTGCAATGGCTGAAGCATGTTGGTGCCCGCGTCATCGGGACAGTGAGCACCGATGAAAAGGCGGCGCTGGCGCGCGCGGCGGGAGCCGACCATGTCATTCTATATGGCAAAGAAGATGTCGCAGCGCAGGTGCGCGAACTGACGGTCGGCAAAGGCGTCGAAGTGACCTTCGACGGTGTCGGCCTCGACACATGGGAAACGTCGCTGAACGCAACCGCGCGGCGCGGCCTTATCGTCAGCTATGGCAATGCGAGCGGGCCCGTGACGGGCGTCAACCTTGGCACTTTGGCGCAAAAAGGGTCGCTCTACGTCTCGCGCCCCACCTTGTTCGATTATTATCACAACGCAGCGGAGCGGGCAGCAGGCGCGGAATATGTGTTCGATATGTTCCGCCAAGGCATCATCGATATCACAATCGGCCATCGCTACGCGCTGGAAGACGTTGCACAGGCACATCGCGATCTTGAAGGGCGAAAAACAGTTGGGTCTTCGATACTGATTCCCTGACAATTCAGGGCAAGAGTGATTCAAGGCAATATTGAGGGGGGATTTATGGAACTTAAGGGCAAAACTGCATTGGTTACGGGTGGGACCGACGGCATCGGTTTGGAAATAGCACGCCAAATGATGGCGAAAGGCGCCAACGTCATCGTCTGCGGTCGCCGCGAAGACGCGCTTGCGTCTGCACGGCAAGAGGGATTGGAAGCCATTCAGGCAGACCTTTCCACCGCGTCGGGCTGCGCTGGCCTCGCTGCCGCGCTCTCAGGGCGCGAATTGGACATCCTGATCAACAACGCTGGGATGAGCGGTAATTTCGGCCCCGGCGAGCCACTTGATCTGGCCCTCACCGATCAGGCGATCTTCCTGAACCTCAACGCGCCGTTGCACCTGATTGGGCACCTGTTGCCCGGCTTGCTTCAGCGGCCAGAGGCGTCGATTGTGAATGTCACCTCAGGCCTTGCCATTGCCCCGCGCGCGGGTGGTCCAGTCTATTGCGCGACCAAAGCGGCGCTCAGAAGCTTTACCCAATCGCTGCGGCACAATCTGCGCGATACCAAGGTTCATGTTATCGAGGCATTGCCGCCAGTCGTCGACACCGCAATGACGCGCGGCCGCGTAAATGGCAAAAAGATGTCGGCAAAGGGATGTGCCGCAGAAATCGTACATGCCATTGCGACGAACGCGCCTGAGGCGAATGTCGGCATGGTGAAGCTGCTTCGGCTTGTATATTCGATATCGCCCGCACTTGCGCAACGGATCATGATCAGATTCTAAACGTCAGCCATGGCGAGTCGCACGGCGGAGTAATCGTTTCAGGGTATCTGAGAAAATAAGGTGGTGCCCCAGGCCCGACTCGAACGGGCACTCCTTTCGGAACAGGATTTTGAATCCAGCGCGTCTACCATTCCACCACTGGGGCACATCTTCGTCGGGACGAACCCGTTGAAGCGGAGGCTCCTCTAACCGAGCCTCCGCCCCGATGCAAGCGCATCCTTATTTCTTAAGTTCCTTAGCGAGTGTCTTCAGCGTCGCCTTGCCATAAGGTGCCTTGAATCCCCCAATTCCAGCAACATCGACGCCGGTCTGACGATACACCGCACGCATGTGGCTGAAGGTTTTGAACCCGTCCGCGCCGTGATAATTGCCCATGCCCGACGGCCCGACTCCACCAAAGGGCAGATCTTCCATCGCATTGTGGAAGACGACGTCGTTGATCGTTACGCCGCCAGAGACGGTCCGCGTTAGCACGCGTTCTTCCTCGGCTTTGTCCGTTCCGAAATAATATAGGCCAAGCGGACGATCATGCGCGTTCACATAATCAATCGCCTCGTCCATCGACGAATAGGTCATGACGGGCAGAATCGGTCCGAAGATTTCTTCCTGCATCACCTTCATGTCGTCGGTGACATTACGAACAATCGTCAGCGGCATCTTGTTGCCGTTTGATCCGACAAAATCCTCATCCGCAGGGTTGATTTCGATGAGTTCAGCGCCCTTTTCACGCGCATCGTCCAGATAGCCCTGAAGCCGCTCATAATTTCGACCATTCACAACCGAGGTGTAATCGTCATTGTGCAGCAAAGTGGGATATTGCGCGATTGCGCCAGCCTTCACCGCCGCGATGACATCATGCTCTTGGTCGTCGGGCACCATCAAATAATCAGGTGCGAGGCAGATTTGGCCCGCGTTCATCATCTTGCCCAGGGCAATACGCTCGCCAGCCTTTTTCGTATCGGCACTTCGGCCAATGATGGTCGGTGATTTGCCGCCGAGTTCAAGCGTCACGGGCACGAGATTGTCCGCTGCGGCGCGCATGATATGCTTGCCCACGCCCGTCGCGCCGGTGAATATCATATGGTCGAATGCCAGTTTTGAAAACGCCATGCCAACTTCAGCGCCGCCCGTGAAAACGGCCATTTCCTCTTCAGCGAAATATTTTGGTACGAGCTCTTCGAACAATGCCGACACGCGCTCGGTGAATTCGGATGGCTTAATCATCGCGCGGTTACCCGCGGCGAGAATACCCGCCATCGGGACCATCACCATGCCAACGGGGAAGTTCCATGGCGCAACAACGCCGACAACGCCCTTTGGCTGGTACACGACTTCGGCCTTGGCACCGAGCAGACCAAGCGGAAACGTTGGCTTGCGCTTTTCACCCTTGGCCCAGCTTTCAAAATGCTTCTTCGCATGTTTCATCGCGCTCACAGATGGCATGATGTCGGTCAGCAACGTTTGTTCACGGCTCCGGTGACCGAAATCAGCAGAAACGGCCTTTGCAAAATCCTCCGCATGATCGATCAACATAGCAATCGCGCGGTCGATACGGTCACGGCGGACCGACATCGATTCCGGCATAGCTGCGGTAAATGCTGCGCGCTGCTTTTCGAGCACTGTCTGCATATTTGCGGTCATTTTCTCTCTCCATTTAACCAGTTGATGAATTGCTAGCGTGAAGCGTTGCAAATGAAAACCATTTTGGCGTATCCACACTTCCAACATGCACAAAGCATGGCGCGTGAATTGGAGAGAACATGATTGAGGCCGGTAAAAAGTGGACACCACCTGCGGGTTGGCCCGTCATGACGCGAGATCAGGTAAAGGATGCATTATGTGCACCTGGCATGCCGTTCGAAATGGAAACGGCCGAGATTGAAGGTGTGCCAACACGCGTCTGGAAAAACGCATTACCCAATCTCGCGGTACTGGCCGCACACGCCAACGCATCATTCGGTGACCGTGAATTTGTGGTGTATGAGGATGAACGCGTCACCTATGGGGCTTGGTACCGCGCGGTTGCGACACTCGCCCATGCGCTGCAAGAACGTGGCGTAAAAAAAGGCGACCGCGTGGCCCTCGCCATGCGCAACCTGCCTGAATGGCCAGTCGCCTTTTTTGCGGCCGCAGTCACGGGCGCGATTGTCGTGCCGTTAAACGCATGGTGGACGGGCGAAGAGCTTGCCTTTGGTTTGGCCGATTCGGGTGCAGCGGTTCTGATCTGCGACGCGGAACGCTGGGACCGCATATCGCCCTACAAAGCAGAGATGCCTGCGCTCGCGCATGTCATGGTCACGCGTGCGGGTGCAGCAGCAATGGCGGAGCCCGCCATCACGCTCGAAAGCATCATTGGCAGTCCAAAAAGCTACGCCGATTTGGCTGACCTGTCGTTGCCTGAGGTCGCGATTGCGCCAGACGACGCGGCCACCATTTTCTACACCAGCGGGACGACGGGCAAGCCAAAGGGCGCTTTGGGTTCGCACCGCAATCTGCTGACCAATGGCTTTTCCAGCGCCTATTCTGGTGCTGCGACTATGTTGCGCCGTGGTGATCCACTGCCGGAACCCAGCATTAGGGCGAGCCTGCTTGTCATTCCCATGTTCCATGTCACCGCTTGTTCGGCATCGATGATTCCCACGATTCAAGCAGGGCACAAGATCGTGCTCCTTCACAAATGGGATACCGTGAAGGCATTCGAGATTATCGAACGTGAAAAGATCAACGCCACGGGCGGCGTGCCGTTCATCGCTTGGCAGTTAATCGAGCACCCCGACCGCGAGAAATATGACCTCAGCTCTATCGACGCGATAAGCTATGGCGGTGCACCGTCCGCGCCAGAGCTTGTCAGCAAGATCTACGAAATATTCGGCGCATTTCCGGGCAATGGCTGGGGCATGACCGAAACTATGGCGACAGTCACCTCGCATGTTGCCGAAGATTATCTGAATCGCCCCGACAGCTGTGGCCCGGCCGTTGCAGTCTCGGACGTGAAAATCATGTCCGAGGATGGATCAACCGAATTGCCTGTTGGTGAAGTTGGCGAATTGTGGGCGCGTGGTCCGCAAATCGTCAAAGGCTATTGGAACCGTCCCGATGCCACCGCAGAAACATTTGTTGATGGCTGGGTGCGCACAGGCGATCTTGCCCGGATCGATGACGAAGGCTTTTGCTTCATCGTTGATCGCGCCAAGGACATGATCATTCGCGGCGGCGAGAATATCTATTCGTCGGAAGTCGAGAATATCTTGTACGAACATCCCGCGGTCACCGATGCGGCACTTATTGGCATTCCGCACCAGACACTCGGCGAAGAACCCGCGGCTGTTGTCCATCTGGCGCCCGGCATGACCGCAAGCGAGGATGAACTGCGCGAATATGTCAGCGCGCGATTGGCAAAATTCAAAGTGCCCGTGAAGATCATCTTCACGCAGGATACCCTGCCGCGCAACGCGAATGGCAAAATCCTGAAACGCGATTTGAAGGCCTTGTTCTAACGCAGCAAACACGGCTGATTCACATTTGTTTTTGATAGTGCGCCGCCCTATAAGGCGGCAAATCAAAACCAAAGGAATCTCCCATGCCCAACGCCGATCCTGTCGTCATCCTGTCCTACGCCCGCACCCCAATGGGGGCCATGCAGGGGGCGTTGGCAGATGTTTCTGCGACCGACCTTGGCGCGACTGTGGTGAAGGCCGCGGTTGAACGCGCTGGCGTCGACGGCGCGGCGATTGAGCGGATTTATATGGGCTGTGTTTTGCCAGCAGGCCTCGGCCAAGCCCCTGCCCGTCAGGCCGCGATTAAAGCGGGACTGCCCAAATCTGTGCAAGCAACAACGGTGAACAAGGTTTGCGGTTCGGGCATGCAGACCGTCATCATGGGCAGCGAGGCACTCGCCGCTGGCTCAGTCGATTATGTCATCGCCGGCGGCATGGAAAGCATGACCAACGCGCCCTATTTGCTGAAAAAGCACCGCAGTGGCGCGCGCATTGGGCATGACACCGCCTACGACCATATGTTCCTTGATGGGCTTGAAGACGCATATGAGGCGGGCCGCGCCATGGGAACTTTTGCGCAAGACACAGCAAATGATTATCAGCTGACGCGCGAAGGACAGGACGCATACGCCCTTGAATCGCTGCGCCGCGCGCAAAGCGCGATTGCAGACGGCGCGTTCAAAGCGGAAATCGTTCCGGTGACCGTTGCCACACGTAAAGGCGACGTCATCGTCGACACCGACGAGCAACCCGGCAAAGGCTTGCCCGACAAGATTCCAACGCTCAAGCCAGCCTTTGCGAAGGACGGCACAATCACGGCCGCAACCAGCTCATCGATCTCAGATGGTGCCGCCGCACTTGTGCTCACGCGCCAATCGGTCGCCGACGCCAATGGACAAAAACCGGTTGCGCGTATCGTCGCGCACGCAGCGCACGCGCAGGAGCCATCGGCATTCACCACCGCTCCGGTCGGTGCTATCAATAAATGCTTGGCAAAGGCCGGCTGGACCATCGCCGACGTTGACCTGTTCGAAGTGAATGAAGCATTTGCCTGCGTCGCGATGTTTGCGATGCACGATCTGGGCATAGCGCATGACAAGATTAACGTTCATGGCGGCGCCACGGCATTGGGTCATCCCATTGGTGCATCGGGTGCGCGGATTATCACAACCTTGGTCGCCGCGCTTCAGCGCCATGGAAAGAAACGCGGTCTGGCATCGCTCTGCATTGGCGGAGGCGAAGCGACGGCTTTGGCGATCGAGCTTATCTGATCGATATAATTCGCGACAATAATGTCTGATTTCTGAACGGCTTATTCGACGCCCGTTCACGGTCTTTAGTCCATCTAGGGAACGTCAACGCAGTTCGTGCGTTTACGTCCAGAGAAAAGGACAGAAGACCATGAAGACCAAATTTTTGATCGCAGCGGTCATCGCCACCACCTTAACGCCGATGGCGGCGCAGGCGCAGACACGTGAGCTTAATCGCGACCGTCAGGAGGTCCGTCAGGAAAAGCGCGATGTGCAAGACGCACGCGGTTATGGCGACCGTCAGGATGTTCGCGAAGAGCGCCGTGATGTGCGTGAAGCCCGCCAGGAGTATAAGGAAGATTGGCGCGAATATCGGCAGAAAAACCGTCGTGCTTTTCAGGCAACCCGTTTTAACGCGCCGTTCCGTTATCGCACATTTAACACCGGCGTAAGCATTGGCGCGAGCTATTATGCACCGCGCTATCGCGTGAGCAACTATGCGAACTATCGCCTGCCTCACCCGGGCCGTTATCAAACATATGTGCGTCACTATAACGACGTGCTGCTGGTGAATACACGCACCGGCCGGGTGATTAGAGCCTATCGCGGCTTTTACCTCTAAAGCGTTCAATCCTCCCTGAACGCTTTGGGCCGTCGGAGAAATCCGGCGGCCCTTTGTTTTTTGCCGCGTGCAGGTTAAGCATGCGGCATGAATATCGTCTTCGTCCTCTTCGACAATGTCACGCAACTCGATTTCACCGGGCCGGTGCAATTCCTCTCGCGATTGCCGGGCGCGGATGTTCATGTCGTCAGCAAAACGGGGGCGGCGGTTACCACCGATAGCGGATTTTCTATTCTGCCGCGATCCAGCTTCGAAGACTGCCCGCAGGCGGACATAATTTGCGTGCCGGGCGGCCATGGTGTGCGCGACGCGATTGCTGACGCGCAGATCGTCGATTTCGTCCGCACCCAAGCAAGCGGGGCACAATATATCACCAGCGTGTGCACCGGAGCATTCATATTGGGCGCGGCCAATTTGCTGCGCAGCAAAGAAGCCACATGCCACTGGGCTTACACGCATTTGTTGCCGATGTTTGGCGCAACGCATCGCGCCGCACGCGTTGTTCGCGACGGGAATTTGGTTACCGCAGGCGGCGTCACATCGGGCATCGATTTCGCGCTTGAACTGATTTCAGACATTGCAGGCGAAGATGTTGCACGCACCATCCAGCTCGCGCTCGAATATGATCCAGCACCATTGTTTAGCGGCGGAACCCCGGCGAATGCACCTGATGCTATACTGTCAAACCTCCGCGCGCGCGTCTATGAAAAGGCCGCAACCGAGATGGAAAGCGCCATAAAAAAGATAATTTAACCCCTCAGTTAAATTCCCACTGGACGAAGCCTATTCAAGGGCATAGCCTTTCCGTCGAGGGGGAAAAATATGATGAATAAGCTTTGGTTCGCAGCCGCATTTGCTGGCGCGACATTATTGTTGGGTTCTTGCCAAAAGGTAGCCGGTCCGACCGATGTGCCCGCATTCGCTAAAATTAACGGTGATTATTTGAAAACCGGTGGCGATGGTTCAAACTGGGCGATGACTGGCTTCAACTATAATGAGCAACGGCACAGTCCGCTTACCCTGATTAACGATAGCAATGTGCAAGATCTGGGCATTGCCTGGTTCGCTGACTTGCCCGATGCGCGCGGCCAGGAAGCAACGCCAGTGGTTGTCGACGGCAAAATGTTTATCTCGACCGCCTGGTCCAAAGTATTCTCTTATGACGCCAAAACCGGCAAACCATTGTGGAGCTTCGATCCCGAAGTCGACAAAGCGCGCGGGGTCAAAGCCTGCTGCGACGTGGTCAACCGCGGCGTTGCGTTCTGGAAAGGCAGCGTTTTTGTCGGAACCATCGACGGACGTTTGATTTCCTTGGACGCCACCACGGGCAAGCAATTGTGGAGTGTCCAAACGCTTGACCTCAAATCCAACGGCACCATCACAGGCGTGCCACGGGTCGTAAAGGACAAGGTCGTTATTGGCTTTGGCGGCGCAGAGTTCGGCGCGCGCGGTTATGTGACCGCATATGACGCCGCGACCGGCAAACAGGCATGGCGTTTTTACACCACGCCCAATCCCAAGGGCGAGCCCGACAATGCCGCGAGCGATAAGATCTTAAAAACAGCGGCAACCAAGACATGGAGTGCAAAACCCAAAAAGGGTGACTGGCGCGAAAGTGGCGGCGGCGGTACCGTGTGGGACGCAATCGTCTATGATGCCGAGCTGGACCAATTGTACCTTGGCGTTGGCAACGGAAATCCGTGGAACCATGGTATTCGTTCCAATGGCGAAGGCGACAATCTGTTCCTGTCATCCATCGTCGCGCTCAAGCCTGACACGGGCGAATATGTCTGGCATTATCAGGAAACGCCAGCCGAAAGCTGGGATTACACCGCGACCCAGCCCATCATATTGGCGACGGAAACCCGCGGCGGCAAAGAACGCAAAGTTCTGTACCACGCGCCGAAGAACGGGTTTTTCTTCACCATTGATCGTATGAACGGCAAGTTGTTGTCGGCAAACCCGTTTATCGACGGCATCACCTGGGCAACCGGTTATGACATGAAAACAGGGCGGCCAATCGAAAACCCCGCAGCGCGGTATGAAAAAACCGGCAAGCTCTATTTGGCGAACCCTTCGGCGCTGGGAGCGCATAACTGGCACCCGATGAGCTTTAACCCCGCAACGGGACTGGTCTACATTCCCGCATTGTATATTGGCGGCGCGTATCTGCCGCCGGTTGCGCCAAACGAACAAGATCGTAAGGCGTTGGGCTTCAACGTGGGCGGCGCGATGGCAACGGCCGACCTTCCCGATGACATCAATTTCGTGAAGGCTGTGAAAGCGGCCACGACCGGAAAGCTTGTCGCGTTCGACCCCAAGACCGGCAAAGCAAAATGGACGGTTGACCACCCTGCCTCATGGAATGGCGGGACAATGACGACGGCCGGAAATCTGGTTTTCCAAGGGACGGCAATGGGTGAGTTCCGCGCTTATGCTGCGGATACCGGCAAGCAATTGTTGAACCTCAATGTACAGTCTGGCGTGTTGTCCGGCGCATCGACCTATACGGTGGACGGCGAACAATATGTCGCCTTCCTGACCAGTAAGGGCGGCGCGTTTCCCCTCGTATCGGGCTATGCAGGTTCCACCAGTGCTGCTGTTCCCAATATTCCCCGCCTGATCGTTCTGAAGCTGGGCGGAAAGACTGCGTTGCCACCCGTGCCGAAAGCGCCAGCCTATGTGTGGGCACCACCCGCGCAATTCGGCACGCCCGCAGATATCGCGGCGGGAGGATCGAATTTCCAACGCTATTGCCTCGTCTGCCACGGACCCGGGGCGGTCGGGAACGGCGTGCTGCCTGACCTGCGTAAATCTGGTGTAATTGCGGATGCCGCAACCTGGAAATCGGTTGTGATTGACGGCATATTAAAGGGCAATGGCATGGTCAGCTTTAGCAGCGTTTTAACACCGAAAGAAACCGAGCAAATGCGCGCTTATGTTGTCAGCCGTGCGCATTATGCAAAGGCAAATGATGCGGCATTAAGCGGTGGCGCAAAAAAGGCGGCAAAGTAAAAAACTGCTGCCCATGAATCTAGCATCTGCCTAAAATTTAGGCAGATGCCGTGGTCCATATGGTCCAAAATAACGCGTTTCGGTGTTGCTCAATTTTGGCACGATACTTGATATGCCTATTTCATCATCCGCGCGCGCGGAGCATGTGCCTCACGCGCCATAAAGGGAAAAGCCATGAAAAAGATCGAAGCGATCATCAAGCCATTCAAATTGGACGAGGTGAAAGAAGCGCTGCACGAAGTTGGCGTCTCGGGTATCACCGTTACCGAAGCCAAAGGCTTCGGCCGTCAAAAGGGCCACACCGAATTGTATCGGGGCGCTGAATATGTCGTCGACTTTTTGCCGAAGGTAAAGCTTGAGGTTGTCGTTGAAGACGGCCTGGCCGACCGCGTCGTAGAAGCCATTGCTGCCGCGGCCCAGACTGGGCGCATTGGTGACGGCAAGATCTTCGTTATCCCTGTCGAAACCGCGTTGCGCATCCGCACCGGCGAACGCGATAACGATGCCGTCTAAAAAATCCAAAATATCCAAAAAAGACAAGCCAAAGAAGGAAAGTAGAATGGGTACCTCAGCTAAGGACATTATCAAGCGCATCAAGGATGAGGAGATCGAGTGGGTCGATGTTCGTTTCACTGATCCCAAGGGCAAATGGCAGCATCTGACCATGTGCGCGGGCGTGATCGGCGAAGACGAGTTGGAAGACGGCCTGATGTTCGACGGTTCGTCCATCGAAGGCTGGAAAGCCATCAACGAATCCGACATGATCCTGAAGCCTGATCTTGATGCCGTGTATGTAGATCCATTCTCCGCCACGCCAATGATGATCATCTTCTGCGATATCGTCGAGCCATCAACGGGCGAGCTGTACAGCCGCGACCCGCGCTCGACCGCAAAGCGCGCTGAAGCATATTTGAAAACCACAGGCATCGGCGACACCGTATATGTCGGTCCAGAAGCTGAATTCTTCATGTTCGACGATGTGCGTTTCGAAAACAGCTACAACACGTCATATTACAAGATCGACGATATTGAGCTGCCAACAAACACCGGCACGAAATATGAAAGCGGCAATATGGGCCATCGCCCCCGTGCAAAGGGTGGTTATTTCCCAGTTGCGCCGGTGGACAGCGCAATGGACATCCGTGGCGAAATGGTTTCGACCATGCTCGAAATGGGTCTGCCTTGCGACAAGCATCACCATGAAGTTGCTGCAGCCCAGCATGAGCTTGGCCTGACTTTCGGTACGCTGACACAGACCGCTGACCGTATGCAGATCTACAAATATGTCGTGCATCAGGTTGCACATGCATATGGCAAGACCGCAACGTTCATGCCGAAGCCAATCAAGGAAGACAATGGTTCGGGTATGCACACCCACCTGTCGATCTGGGAAGGGAAGACCCCGCTTTTCGCAGGCGACGGCTATGCCGGTCTTTCGGACATGTGCCTGTATTTCATCGGTGGTATCATCAAGCATGCCAAGGCCGTGAACGCATTCACAAACCCAACCACAAACAGCTACAAGCGTTTGGTACCTGGTTACGAAGCGCCTGTGTTGCTCGCCTATTCGGCGCGCAACCGTTCAGCTTCATGCCGGATTCCATATGGTGCCGGAGCCAAGGCGAAGCGCGTTGAAGTCCGCTTCCCTGACGCAATGGCGAACCCATATCTATGCTATGCGGCTTTGTTCATGGCTGGCCTCGACGGCATCCAGAACAAGATCCACCCTGGCGATGCCATGGACAAGAACCTGTACGACTTGCCACCAGCAGAGCTTGCTGAAGTGCCAACCGTAGCTGGTTCGCTGCGTGAGGCTTTGGATTGTTTGGCCGCGGATCACGACTTCCTGTTGAAGGGTGACGTGTTCTCGAAGGACCAGATTGACAGCTATATCGAATTGAAGATGGAAGACGTCGCCCGTTGGGAAATGACGCCAAGCCCTGTCGAATTCGACATGTACTATAGCTACTGATCCTACGCATCGGATCATTAGCTTAAGGCCCGGCGGTTGGGGGACTGCCGGGCCTTTTTATTTGGTGTTTAGTCATTGCGGCCCTGACGCCATGTCTTGTCGAGGCGGCTCGTGAGCCGATCCAATCGCCGGTCGATATTCTGCTTTTCACGATGTGTGAAACGACCGTCACGGTTGAACATACGGTGCTGACCCTCAATCGCCGTCAACTCGCGCCGCGCATATTGTGCGTCGACCCGGCTGATATGCTGTGATTGCAGAGCCGTACGCACATATTCACGCATCCAGATCATCCGGGTGGGGATATCACGCGGCATTTGGCTTAGGTTATACTGACCTGTTCCGGGGCGATATTGGTTATCCGGACGATTATCATTGGCTTGATAACCATAATTGCGCGTCGACACCCAACGGCCACGGGTATCATAATAGCCATAAGCGCGGCCAGCCTGCCAACGACCATTTGAGTCATAATAGCCTGGCTGCTCAACCGCGTTCCAGTTGCCATTACTTTCGCTAACATAACCTGTGTCGCCTGCAATCCAACGACCGCGTACGTCGTAACGTCCGCGTGCGGGGCCAGCAATCCAGCGACCATTATTGTCGTAATAGCCGGTGGCAGTGCCCGCGACCCATCGGTTGTTCCGGTCATAATAACCAGCAGATGATGCGGGGACCCAATGACCGTCACGGTCAAGGTACCCCGAACTGTTGCTGTCGCCATTGGCATTAACCCAACGACCATTGTCGTAATAGCCGTTGGGCTGACCATCGACCCAACGACCATCGCGGTCATAATAACCACGCGCATCATTTGTACTTACGCCAGTTGCGTGCCAGCGACCTTGTTGATCGTAATAGCCATATGCGCTGCGGCAATCGCCACGGTCTGACTTCGAAACCTGATTGCCGATTACGGCGCCAATGATGCCGCCAATAATGGTGCCTTCGGTCTTGTCACCGCGTCCAGCGATGACACTACCCAGCACACCACCGGCGCCTGCGCCAATAGCTGTACCGATGATCCGTCCGCTGCTGTCGCGGCGGCAGCCATCGTCTTGCGCCATTGCAATCGACGGTGTCAGAATGGACAGCGCGACGCCGGCGAGAATTAAGCGACTTTTCATACGTTTCTCTTTTCACGTAAATTGTTCGTGAAAGGGTAACCGTGTGAAAGGGTAATGGTTCCGCGCAGCCAGCATGAACCGCCGCTTCAGCAAATGCCCGAATTAAAGCCCGGCCTCTACTGCAATGCGAATAGCATCGGCCGTACTCGCCGCGCCCAAGCGGTCCATCAACAACGCACGGTGCATTTTGACCGTTTGCTCGCTGAGCCCAAGCCGAAATGCAATTTGCTTGTTTAGGTGACCTAGCGCCATTTCGGCCAACACTTCGCGCTGCCGCCGTGACAATGCCTTCACCGCCGTCGCTGCCGCAATATGACGGTTCTCGTAAGACACTGGCGCGCTGGACTCAAGTTCCACCTGCGAGCCAAGAAAGAACTCAAGTTCACCATTTTCGTCAAACAGCGGGGCGACCAACACTGCATTACGAAAGGGTGTGCCATCGCGTTTGTAGTTCAAAATTTCGACCATGACCGGGGCATGACGTTGAACACCATTGCTGATCGTGTCGGTCAACCAAGGTTCAGTCGCTGGACCGGCTAAAAATTTGCAGTTCCGCCCAATGATTTCATGTTCCGCATAACCGGTCAGTTCCATAAACGCAGTATTACAGGCAATGATTGGATTACCGCTTTGACGCGGGTCACTTATCACCGACGCTATCGGGCTATTCGCGATCAGCGCGTCTAGTTTCTCGTTAGACTGGCCAAGAACATCCAAATTGCAGTGCCTCCCGCATGACCTTTCGGCGCATTTCAGCATCAACCGTTATATATTCGACTGGCGGGATGTCGAGGGCAATATCGCAAAAACATGGTATAAAGGTTAGGTTGTTGACCTCAGGTCATAGTTTATGATGAATGCCCCGACATCCTTAGCGGTGTCGCAAAGGGGGAGAGAAACGTGGAAAATCTAACTTTTGGCCAATATTCCTTGGTCTATAATGCATTCTCATTTACATTTGCCACCATGGCAGCAGCAACGCTGTTTTTGTGGCTCGGCCGCTCGCAAGTGGGCCCAGCCTACAAGACGGCACTCACCATTTCCGGCTTGGTTACCGCCATCGCCGCATATCATTATTTCCGTATTTTCGAAAGCTGGGAAGACGCATATTCCGTTGAAGGCGGGATCGTGGCCGCAAGCGGCTATGCGTTTAACGATGCCTATCGTTATGTCGACTGGTTGCTCACCGTGCCATTGCTTCTCATCGAACTCATCCTCGTGATGCGTTTGAGCCAAGAAGAAACCGTCTCGAAGTCGTTCAAGCTTGGCGGCGCAGCGGCATTGATGATCATTTTGGGCTACCCAGGTGAAATCGCGACGGACATTCCAACCCGCGTTTTGTGGGGCACATTGTCGGCAATCCCGTTTGTCTACATCATGTGGCAGCTGTTCGCCGGTCTTGGTGCATCGATCAACAACCAGCCTGAGAATGTACGCGAACTGGTTAAGAAAGCTCGCTTGCTGACCTTCGCATCATGGGGCTTCTACCCGATCGTATACATGATCCCGTACACCAATCTGAGCGGTTCGGACGTAACCGTGGGCGTACAAGTTGGCTACACAATCGCCGATTTGATCGCAAAGGCTGGCGTTGGCGTTCTGATTTACATGATCGCCGTACGCAAGTCGCAAGCTGAATACGGCTAAGGCCTTCGGATAAACACTGGACGTGCACCGCTCCGGCGGCGTACATTCCTGTATGAATATAATTTCATATCCGCATACTGCAGGCGCAACATTTTCGAAAATGTTGCGCCTGTTTGCGTTACCGGCAGTTACGTTGTTGCTTATTGCCGGGGACCGCCTTTTGGGCGGCATGGACAGCACCGAGGCCAATATGCTGGCGGCGCTGGCGATCGTGCTTGCGGGCATCCCGCACGGCACGCTGGATGTTGAAATTGCCGCTGCCCATTTCGGGCAGAATGGGTTGGCCGGTAGGGTCAAGATTATTGGCAGCTATTTGGGCTGCGCAGCGGCCATGGTCGTCTTATGGATCCAGCTTCCTGAACTGGCGCTCATTTCATTCCTGCTCATCTCGATAGTGCATTTCAGCCGTGACTGGCGCGGCGGCGTTGATCCGTTTTTGGCCATGATGGTTGGGTGGGCATTGGTTGCCTTGCCTGCGCTCGCCAGCCCCGACGATGTCGCGATGATATTTGCGGCGCTAACGGGAAGCGAAAACGGCGCAGTGATCGCAGGGCTGCTTGGCGCGGCATCGGTCCCGGCTGCGCTGGGCAGCCTGGTCTTTGCTTATTGGGCGTTCCGGCATAATGACACGCAAAGCGCGCTTGAGGTTCTGGCCTGCATCACAGCCGCCTTGTTCCTGCCGCCACTTATTGCATTTGCCGTTTTCTTTTGCGGGTTGCACTCGCCGCGGCACATGGCGGATGCGCTGCGTGAAACGGGTGGCCTGTCTACATTCAAGAAAGCAGCGATTGTTGCTGCCGTGTCCGCGCTTTCATTAGGGCTAGGCGTACTGATGTTCCTGTACCAAGGGGAAGTTCCTTCGGACATGGGCGTCGTCCGGTCTGCGTTCATTTTGATATCAACGCTGACAGTTCCGCATTTCATCCTTGAGCATCTTATGACCTATAAAAATCACAATGCGCTATAGGGACCGAAAGATGACTGCGGCTGCTTCCGTGGGATAAAGTATCAGCTCGGCGTTTCAAGATAAGCGATAACATCGGCGCGCTTCTGGGCGTCCGCTATGCCTGAGAACATCATTTTTGTTCCCGGGATTACACGCTGCGGCTTTTCCAGATGTTGAAACATTTTTTCTTTCGTCCACACAAATTTGGCCCCGGCATTGGCGGCCGAATAATTATAGCCGGGCGCTGTTCCTGCTACGCGGCCAATTACACCGTGTAGTGATGGGCCAGACATATTTACGCCTGCATCGGTTACGTGGCACGCACGGCATTGGGCAAACACGGTCTTGCCATTCTCAGCGTTTCCGGTGAAGTTGGCTATGGCGGTACCGTCGAGGGTCGTCACGTCTGATGCTGCTACTGCTGCAGGCTTTGGTGCAGGCGCAACCTGTTCCGTTTGGCTTTCCGAACCATCAGAGCAAGCAGAAACCATTGCACACAAAACCAGTAATCCACCCATCGCTCTTGCCATAATCATAGTCTTTCTTTGCGAACCTTCATGCAACGCACAGTGCGGTAACGGTGCGCTTCATCTTCTGCCCGATAATCTTGCAATTCTTGATGTCCATGCATTTTAGATAGCCATATCAAAGTTTTCAACACCTTGTGCCTTGAACGGTTTACGAAAAGCCGAGATTAACAATAGAACAGGGCGCCGCGACAATCAGCTGACCAAAGCAATACAGATAGCTTCACACTAAAATATTCTGTCCGCCTCTTCATCTCGTCGGTCATCTGTTGCGCGCGTTTAACGCTCGATTGATCAGCATCAGGTCTTCTTCGCTCGCTTTCCAATATTGTGCAAATTGACCGCCATTTCCAAAAAGCGCGGATGCAATATGCGCCTCACCGGACGTTTGCCATAATGCCTTGAACGTATCGCGCATGGGGTCATCCACAATGATTTTGTTCCCGCGAATATGGAGGATCCACGCGGCGATGGCCTCGAGAATGGCGTGGCATTGCCGCCCCTGCTTTTGATGATATGCCAATGTTTCTAACCAGCGCTGTGGTATCTTCTGGCTCCCGTCCATTGCAATTTGGATAAGCCGGTGATTGAGTGCCGGATTGGCGAAGCGTGCAATCAAGGCGTCTGCATAAGATGCAAGATTTTGTCCCGCAGCGGGTTTGAGGCTATTGGCCGCCTCGTCGTGCATAAGTGTTTTCACAAGCGCCAGAATGTAGGGGTCAGCAATGGCCTGATGGACAAATGCATGGCCCCTTTGCAGCCCGATATAAGCAAGCGCTGAGTGCGCGCCATTTAGCATCCGGAGCTTGGCGGTTTCGAACGGTGCGACATCTTTTGTAAACTGCGCACCCCCGATTTCCCATCCGGGGCGTTTGCCCACAAAATGATCCTCGATGACCCATTGGGTAAATGGCTCGGTAACGACCGCAGCCTGGTCCACGCCGCCCAAGATGGCGGCAATGGATTCACGATCGCTGTCCGTCGTCGCGGGCACGATGCGGTCAACCATTGTTGATGGACAGCTGCACTGGTCCTCAAACCAACTGACCAGATCGGGCGCGCAACGCTGCAGATAGGATCGCATGAGCACCGCAAGCTGCGCGCCGTTCGCCGCCAGATTATCACAGCTGAGGAGCGTCAAGCCGGACAATTTCGCCGCACGCCGTTGCTGCATGGCAGAAGCCAAATACGCATAAGCCGATCTTTCATCTGCTTGTGCAAAATCCAAACTTCCGTCGGGCGCGCGGCAATAACCTTTTTCGGTTATCGTAAAGCTGACGATGTGGGTGTCCTCAGAGGCCAGTGCGGCGACCACTGCATCTGGTTCATCGGCGGCCATCAGTACCTTTTGAACTGCACCAATGACGCGGGTCTTGCCGCTATTTTTGGACCGTTGGGTAACCGAATATAATCCGCCTTGCGGGTTCATCTGCTCTGCCACCGCAGGGCTGCGCAACGACACACCAATGATGCCCCAATCGCGTTCACCGGCGTTCATGGCGTCGTCGGTGTACACCGCCTGATGCGCGCGGTGGAATGCACCGATCCCGAAATGAACGATGCCAGCTTTTTGGGCGCCTCGGTCATAGTGTGGAAGCGATATGTTCGCTGGCAAAACAGAATTTGGGCGAAGCCTCATAATTTATAGGCCTGCTTTGCAAGATTGTAGCTGAGGTCGACGGCAAGCTCAGCGGCTTCCCATTCTTCCATGCGGTGTTCGGCGACAAGCTGCGCCAAGAAGCCGCAATCAATCCGTCGCGCTACGTCATGTCGCGCAGGTATCGACAGAAACGCCCGCGTGTCATCGTTGAAACCGACGGTGTTATAAAATCCTGCCGTTTCAGTCATATTGGTGCGGAACCGGCGCATGCCTTCGGGACTATCGTGGAACCACCAGGCCGGCCCAAGCTTGAAGATCGGAAGAGCACACGTCTGAACTCCAGTCACTAGCTTGTATCTCGTA
>CALDKP010000111.1 GCA_937898535.1 uncultured Sphingomonadales bacterium
TTCCGCGTGCGCGACGCGGCGAAGGCCCTGAAGATGGCGGTCGAGCGCGGCGCGAAGGCGGTGGAGGGCCGGGTCGGTCCGATGGAGCTGAACATACCGGCCATCGAGGGCATCGGCGGCACGCACCTCTACCTGGTCGACCGCTACGGCGCGCAGGAGATCTATGACGTCGACTTCCTGCCCATCGAGGGCGCGGCGACCGTCGAGGAGGCCAACAGCGTCGGCCTGACCTATCTCGACCACCTGACCCACAATGTGTTCCGCGGCAATATGGGCCAGTGGGCGGACTTCTATGAGCGCATCTTCAACTTCCGCGAGATCCGCTATTTCGACATCAAGGGCGAATATACCGGCCTCACCAGCCGCGCGATGACTGCGCCGGATGGCAAAATCCGCATTCCGTTGAACGAAGAAGGCAAAGCAGGCGGCGGGCAGATTGAGGAATATCTGCGCGCATATAATGGCGAAGGCATTCAGCATATCGCCTTTTCCTGTGATGACCTGCCGGCGTGCTGGGACCGGTTGAAGGCGCTCGGCACGCCCTTCGCGCCGCCACCGCCCAACGCCTATTATGATATGCTCGAAGAGCGCTTGCCCGGCCATGGCGAGCCAGTGGACGAGCTGCAGGCACGCGGTATCTTGCTCGATGGATCAACCGAAGATGGTGACCCGCGTCTGCTGCTGCAGATATTTTCGCAGACGATGATTGGGCCGGTGTTTTTCGAATTTATCCAACGCAAGAAAGATGAAGGCTTTGGCGAAGGGAACTTCACCGCCTTGTTCAAAAGCATTGAGCGCGACCAGATTGAGCGCGGCGCGCTGACGGTCGAAGAGGCGGCGATATGACCGCGCCCATCGCGCTTCGCCGCATTCATCATGTGGCCTATCGCTGCAAGGACGCCAAGGTAACGGCGGACTGGTACGCGCATGTCTTGGGCATGGAATTCACGACGGCCTTTGCCGAGGATCATGTTCCGTCCACGGGGGAATATGACCCCTATATGCACATCTTCCTCGATTGCGGCGGCGGCAATGTCATCGCCTTTTTCGAACTGCCCAACCAACCCGAAATGGGCAAAGACCCCAACACCCCCGCATGGGTCCAGCATATCGCGTTCGAAGTCACGGACCTCGACGCCCTTCTTGCCGCAAAAGCGCATATCGAGGCGCAGGGCATTGATGTGGTCGGGCCAACATATCACGGAATCTTCCGGTCGATCTATTTCTTTGACCCCAATGGCCACCGGTTGGAGCTTGCATGCAACATCGGCACGCCGGAACAATATACCGAATTAAAACGCGTCGCGCCGTTGATGCTTGCAGAATGGAGCGAAACCAAAAAAGCCCCGCGCCATGCCGATTGGCTGCACGTTGATCCGGACAAGCAAGCTTAGGCCTTAAGCGGCCACGCAATCAGACATTGCGCCTCATGACTGTTGGTAAATGGTGCCCGGAAGAGGACTCGAACCTCCACGCCGTTACCAGCGCCAGCACCTGAAGCTGGTGCGTCTACCAATTCCGCCATCCGGGCACAGGGTAGGGGGCGCGCTTAGCGGCATTTGAAGGTCTGTGTCAATGCAAAGGCGGGGGCGGCGGCATAATATTTGCTGATGCAACGCGACAGCATTTGCCGACTGTGCTAACTCTAAAGCAAGGTTGCTACTTTCCTGATAGCGCACGCGTCAAATATCTGACAATCATCACTGGCTTGATAAAAGGCTGCAAGGGGCACGTAATATGAAACGGATGTTTTTGGGTGCGGTTGCTGCGATTACTTTGGTTTCTGCCGCGGGTGCGCAACAGTTGCCTGTGCCTTATGGTGGCCCGATAACGCTTGAGCAGGCCAAAACGATTGTCTCAGCCGCCGAACAGTCCGCACAGTCGCGCAATTTAACAATGGCGTTCGCCGTGGTAGAACCAAGCGGCGAGCTTGTGCTGTTTCACAAGATGGATGGCACACAATATGGATCGGATCTGGTTGCCCGCGAAAAAGCCAGAACGGCTGCGCGCTTCAAACGGAGCACGAAAGTCTTTTCCGATACAGTCGCCGGTGGCCGCAACGCCGTGCTTGTCCTTCCGGGTGTGATTGCCATCGAAGGTGGCACCCCGATTGTCATCAACGGCCGGATTGTCGGTGCGATTGGCGTCAGCGGCGGGAGTTCGGAGCAGGATGGCGAAGTAGCAGCTGCAGCTCTGCTGGGGTTGGAATAAGCCACGATACGCCCCATTGCGCATTCCGGTGTGGAACAATAAGCCGACTCGGGCCCTTTATCCGGTAGAGTTTGATCAGATGACGGCATGTTGATATCCTTCACCAATGTTTTGAAAGTTACCCATGATGCGTAAAAGATGGATTTTGTTGGCGGCTGCGGGGGTTGCCGGTGTTGGTTCGATCACTTGGAGTGCTATGGCAAGTAACGTCGAAACGCCTGATTATTCGGTATCCAGCAAAAGCGGTAATCTCGAGATCCGCGAATATGGCCCGACAATTGTTGCAGAAGCAACGGTCGAAGGGGACCGGGATAAAGCGATACAGCGCGGTTTCCGGATTATTGCGGATTATATTTTTGGCAACAATCTGTCGTCGACAAAAGTTGCGATGACTGCACCGGTGATGCAGCAGCCCAACGAAAAGATCGCAATGACGGCACCCGTTATTCAGCAGGCTAACGGCAAATCGTGGAATGTGCGTTTTGTGATGCCTTCAGAATATACGATTGAAACGCTGCCTAAGCCGGTCAATCCCAAAGTCGCGTTGATTGAAGTGCCAGCAATGCGTTTTGCGGTGATCCGCTTTTCGGGTTTCGCGGGGCAGGGTTCACTCGACACGCACGAAGCTGAGCTACGGGCATTCATGGCGGAGCGTGGCCTAACTGCCACCAGTGCGCCCCAATATGCATTTTACAATGCGCCTTGGACGCTGCCGTTCATGCGCCGGAATGAGGTTATGATCGAAGTTACCGATAAATGAGGATGACCCATTTATTTGAATAACAGGCATGGTGTCAGCGATAGCGCGCAAACGTAAGGCCGGTTAATTTTAGCGGCCATCAGTGCCAAATGCTCTGACGAAGGGTCCCGAAGCGAGCGCTTTGTGTCCCAATGCACCTTTTGAGGCTCCATCTGCCTTTTCTATGGAGATCAGCCTACCGATCGCGGTGTCGCCTTGTCGTTCAAATTTTAGGCAATTGCGCATTGTTGTGAAGGAACCAAACCAGCACCGCACAGCCGCCAATGGCCAAGTAAGGCAGCCATCCCGCCCGTTTGGTATCCGCTTCAGCACCACGCTCAAATTCGGCCTCGACCTGAGCCGCTGGAAACACGCCTTTGTCCTGCAAATAGTGGCGGAACCAGAACACCGGGATTATCAACAATGTTGCCAGCAGGCCGTTGCGTAATGTTCCCTCACCCCAAACGTCTGCGCCTGCGCCCATAAAAGCCATGTTGACGAAGGCAAGCAACGAAGCAAATGCAAGCAGCCAGGTGGGACAGCGGAATGGACGCTCCCAATGTCCGCGATCCATTCGGTGGATCCAGCCTGCTTGCAGGTTGAGGAAGTTGAAGATGAAATAGCAGACATTCGAGATCATCAGCACCGCGAAATAGTCGGATGCAAGCAACAGGATCAGGTTGAAGCCAAGGTCAGTCCACATTGCGGCCGTAGGCGCGCCATGATGGTTCACCTTCGATAGGTAGCGCGGCAACCAACCATCGACCGACGCCTGATAAAGCGTGCGCGAAGAGCCAAGCATCGACGTCATCACGATCAGCAAAAGCGCAAGGATCAGCATCACAATGAAAATATTTCCGATCACCGCGCCACCGCCCAATATATTGGCCAGTGCCTTTGCGACGCCCGAGCCATCGTAAATTTTGGGATCGAGCAATCCTTCCAGGCCAAGAGACGCCTGAAAAGCGAGCGGAACGAGGATGAAGACTGCCATGCACAAAAGCCCGGCAGATAGAATGGCTTTTAACGTATCGCGCCGTGGATCTTTGAATTCGCGGGTGTAGCACACTGCGGTTTCAAACCCATATGTCGACCAACCCGCGCCGAAGAACGCCCCTGCGAGCAAAGTCAGGCCCATCGCATCCCAGCTGCCAAAACTGATGTTACCAGCTGCGTCGCGGATCATTGGTAACAACGGGAAAAGGTGATTGGTCGGCAAGTCGCCCGTGAGGATTGGCACAAGGCCAACGAGGATCAGGGGAGAAAGGCAAATGATGCCGAGAATTTTCTGGAAGTTTGCGGCGCGCGCCGCGCCATTGTGCTGCAGGAAGAAAGTAAGAACCAAGAACGAGGCCGCAATAATCGAGGCGAAGTTGATCCGAAGTGTCAGACCGTCTTTGACAAAACCCAGATCGAGAAGCTTAATTTGCCATGTATTGATGGCGGCATCGGGCATGAACAGGCTTGCCATAACATAGGCTGCGCCCAAGCTGGTGCCGAGCGCGAGCACTGGCGACCATGCGAGCCAGTTACACCAAACCGAGATTGGGGCGATGAATTTTCCGTAAGGCAGCCAAGCTGCCGCGCCATATACCGATGCACCCCCAGACTTGTGTGGGTAAAGCCCCGCTATTTCAGCGTACACAAAGGCCTGGATGAAACCCATTCCGATCGAAACGATCCAAACGACCCAGCTTGGCTGGCCGATGGTCGCGGCAATGCCGCCCATGGTGAGCAGCACGCCCGCGGGCACGCCGCATGATGCCCAGAAAGCGTCCTTCCAATCAAGTTGGCGTTGCAACTGCATTGGGCTTCCTGCCTGTCCTGTGCTGCCTACCGCCGCCTTGTTCGCCACCGGTCTTCTCCCCCCGAAAATGCAGGACCAACCGCTGAAAATAAATCAGAGGTTGGCCCAATTTTCCTGCGCTCAGCGCATCAATTGCCGAAGTTATAGCGAACCGTGAGGCCCCAGGTGCGTGGCTTGGCATAGACGCCCAACGTATCCCCCCAATAGAGAGAGCCATCGAATGCATAGACGCGATAGGCACGGTTAAAGAGGTTGTTCACGAACACGGCTACATCGACCTTCTCATCGGCTGTGGTGAAGCCAAGGCGGCCGTTTGCCACGCCATAGCCGCCTTCGCGTTCCACGGGCGCACACATGACAGTGAAGCACATCTTGCTTTGGAAGATCGCATCTGCCTGAACCGAAGCCGTACCACCTGCCAATGCAAACTCATAACGTGCCATGGCACTGCCTGAGAGCTTTGGCGCTTGCGGCAGATCATGCGTCACAAGCGTAACGCCATCCGGCAGCAGTACATTCTTAACTTGGCTGTCTTGCAAGGCACCGGCGAGTTGAAGGGTTAACCCCGGGGCAGGCCGCGTGGTGAAGTCCGCTTCAATGCCTTTGACGGTGGCGGGAAGGTTGCGGACAACCTGCGTAAACCCGACCTGCACAAATGCCTGATAGTTTTTATAGTCGTAATAGAAAGAAGCGACATTGAATGTCGTCCCTTGCGCCAGCGTGGTTTTCAGACCCACTTCAAAATCGTTCAACGTCTCCGGTTGATACGCCAGATTGTTCAACGTATCGACCAGCTGTGACGGGAACGGTGTTCCGGTCGAAAAAGTGAATCCGCCCGATTTTGAACCACGGTTATAGCTGGCGTACACCAAAACATTGTCGCTCGGCTTATAGTCAACCTCTGCACGCGCGGTAACGCCGCTGAAATTGGGCGAAGCGGCATCCGGCGTAATGGTCACGCCAGATGTGCCGGCGCCATAGGTCCATGTCCCGGGCGTGTTGGTTCCCGTTAGGTCGGTGTAGGATATGCCATTTGGTCCAAAACGAAGCGAGAGCGCATAGAGCGGCAACGTGTGCACCGCGGTGTAATCCCCGACCTTGCGGTCATGCCAATAGCGCAAGCCACCAATCAGCTTAACCTGATCACTAACTTCATATTCATTCTGGGCAAAGATGGCGTAAGACGTCGTCTTTTGCGTGAAATTCACGCTTGGGTCATAGCCAGCGAACGGCGTTGCGTACTTCGCCTTGTACTTCCCATCGATAATCATACCAAAGGCGCCGACCGTCAGGAAATTGCGGTCAGATGTCTTGGAAAGCCGCAATTCCTGCGAATATTGGTTCACGTTCGCATCTTGGAAGAACACTGTGCCTGATCCGTAACATGTCAGCGACGTGTTTGGCGCAGGGCATGGCGCGGTTGCTGCCGGCGTGACATTTTCAACATATGGGATTTCGGGCGGACCATTGCCGCTTTCGATGTAGAATTTGTCGACATGCTGATAATCGGAAATTGAGGTCACATCGAAGCCGCCGACTTCAGCATCAATCCGAAGCGTGCTGCCAAACAGCTTTCGGTCGACATAGGCATCGCCCGTACCAGCCGTCTTCCATGGGCTGCCGCCCTGCGACGCTGCGATTTCCGGATTGAAATAGCCATTGCCGGCCGTCCCGGTCACACCCCAATAAGAACATGTCGCGGCCGGCGCGAGGAACTCGCCCTGAAACTGCGCATTGGGGCAGGCCGGGCCATAGTTATACACCCCGGCCTGACGTTCCTTGTCCGCCTGCGAATAACGCAGCGTCAGCTTCGCCTTAAATGCAGAGCTGGGATGATAGTCGAAGATTCCCCGCAAAGCCCAGTGGTTGTTCGCCCCCCGGTCCTTCTCGCCCGGAGTGATGTTCTGCATATAACCATCGTCGCGATCAAAAATGCCGGAAACGCGAGCGCTCAAAACATCGCTCAACGGCCCCGACATGGCACCTTCAACCTGGGTCTGGTTATAACGACCATAAGTTAGGCGGACATAGCCGTCCAAGATGTCAGTCGGTTGGCTGGAAATAAACTGCACGGCGCCGCCGGTGGCGTTCCGTCCGAAAAGCGTTCCTTGTGGACCGCGCAATGCTTCCACCCGTGCCAGATCGAAGATCGGGAAGCTCGCCGTTGTGATCGAAGTGGCGTAGGAATCATCCTGATAGACGGCAACGGGCGGTTCTTGTTGGTCCCCATAGTCATTCTGCGACACGCCGCGCATATTGAAGACAACCTGCGACGAGGAATACGCATTATATTTCAGGTTCGGAATAGCCGACACAACGTCCGTCGCGTTTGTGATATTGCGGTTATCAAGATCGTCCTTGCTCAACACCGAAATGGCGATGCCTATGTCTTGCAACTTCTGTTCGCGCTTTTGCGCCGTAACAATAATTTCAGTGTCATCAGCGTCTTCTGCGGCTGGCGCAGACATTGTCTGAGCAGCAGCCACCTGCGCCGTTGCCAACGCAACCGATAGAGCCGAACTGGCAAGCAAGCACCGCCCAAGCTGCGCCGCGCGAAATGAATGTTTCATCAGAAATCCCCCCGTTGTAAGCCACACACTGCGGTTATCTTTCGACCGACAGTGTCAATTCTCTTCCTATTAAGGCATGTTAAGCATAATGTTGGTGAGTGCAAGCCAACAGCTTTGAAATTTCACTGAAACGGAAAATTGCTGCAATATCAAAAGCACCGCGCAAGACGCAAACCCCTTCCAATCTGAAAAATGAGGAAACTGGAACGGCAGTTGTGCTTAACTATCTCAGCTTTAGCTTCCGCGGGGCCTTTACTTTCCGGCATATCCAGGGCCGATCTTCAGGAATAGATTCAACGGCCGCTTTGGCCCGTAAAAATTGTAAATCCTGACGAGCAGCTAACGGCCCAATTGCAGCCGCTGACGGCAACACAGTGTCGCCAGGTGATTGCTATGTGATTTCTGGAAATAAAAAACTGTCGCGATTTGCACGAGCAGTGGCATAACAGTCACTGAAAAAAATGGTAGACGCTGAGGGGTTCGAACCCACGACCCGCTGATTAAGAGTTATCTAGGACTTGTTATTTTTCAATGACTTAGAATGTGGTTTACACCTTTGGTTTATACCTTTTGATTTTGAAGAATTTCCTATTATACTTTCTTCATGGCCAAAAAGTCTAAAAACTCGCTGGATGGAGAGATCATAACGATCCAGCGTGGCTTGGCTATCTACAAAGTACATGCCAGTCCGTTCTGGCAGGCACGCATTAGAGATCCGCGCATTCGTCGGTATGTTGTGCGCTCCACAGAAGAGACTTCGCGCATCAAGGCAAAGCAGGTTGCCCGCGAAATCGCGTTCGATTTACTCGGCACAGAAAAGCGGGTCGAGCGGGAATACAGCTTTCGTTATTACGCATCACGTTTGATGGCCAAAGGAGAGCGGTTGGTCTCTAACGGTGAGCGCAACGCCAACTATATCCGCACATCCAAACTCTTTTTGAACCAGGCCGAATGGGGTCTGGTTAAGGCCTTTGGCCACCGCGACATTCGTGATTTGAAGACACGAGATTATCAGGAGTTCATGGACGCACTGTCTCGGAAGCGGTCTGATCTATCAACCTCGACCCGCAACATGCTGACTGCCACCTTCCGCAATGTTCTGAAGGTCGCCCGTGACGACGGTGTTATAGATTCAATCCCGTCGACCCCAAGGACACGGCAGAAGGATAATCCGAGGTCATACTTCCCGTTCCATCCATTGGTCGCGAAGAAAGATGATCTTTATCAAGCTATCCTGAAGGCATCACAGAAGCTGGCCGATGACGAAACGAAGGTGAGGGGAGTGCCTGTCACTGAAGAGCTCTACGACCTTATCCTGTTCACCGCCCATTCCTTTGTCCGGCCAATCATTTCCGAACTCTATGCGTTGAAGCATGGCGATGTGACGATTGCTGATGATCCAAAGCGCCTCTTGCTGGCCATTCGCAACGGAAAGACCGGCCACCGGATTGCCAACTCGATGCCGGGTGCCGTGCCCGTGATGAAGCGTATCATGGCACGTAACCCTTCTGCCAAGCCTTCTGATTACCTTTTCCTGCCGGAATATGAGAACCGTGAGACGGCCTCGAAGATCATTCAGCGGCAGTTCCGTGAGGTGATGAAAACGGCGGGAGTGCAGGACGATCCCGCTTCAGGTATCAAATACACGATCTACTCGCTGAGGCATACAGCAATCTGTATGCGGTTGATCCTCTCACATGGTCAGGTCAACATCTTCAATCTTGCAAAAAACGCCGGTACCTCGGTGGAGCAGATAGAACGATTTTATGCTCGAAACCTTCCACTAAGCCGCGAGATGGCAATTAATCTTCAGCAGTTCGGTGGTCAACAAAGCGGAGGCTAAATGAAGCGCCAAAAAATCTCAAACACACGGAGCATAGCACCCGTTATTTCATTCAGATATCCAACAACCGATCCACTTTTTCCTGAAAGACTCAAGGAAAAGCAGCGCTTATTGCGAGATGGCTTTCCTGAACCTCTAGCGTTGCGCGTTCACCGCGCGTTATCGTGGTTGAGGCGCGCGGAAGATCTTTACGACGATGTGGATGTACGTTTTGTTTTGCTTTGGATTGGGTTCAACGCAGCATATGCGGGACCGCGAAAAGGTAGTGTGCTTCAGGAAGAAAGAGAACTTGAGCGCAGCATATTTGGAGAGTTTTTCAAGGTTCTAAACGAGCTCGATAAAGAACGCAGAATTTACGACATTATTCACGGCAGGTTTAGTCACGAAATCCGAACCTTACTTAACAATCAGCACGTTTTTCATCCTTTTTGGCAGCATGTGAACGACGTTCCAGGGTTTCAAGATTGGGAGCAAATGCTGGCTAATAGCCGTAAACGCATAAATCGCGCTTACGTCGATTCAGATACCCCCACCATTCTATCGATCCTATTCGGTCGTCTTTATGTGCTGCGAAATCAGATCATGCACGGCAGCGCTACCTGGAATAGCAGCGTGAACAGGGATCAGGTAAGGGATGGAGCCTCAGTGCTCGCTAGCCTCCTGCCTGTATTCATCGACATAATGATGGATAATCCCCAGTATCCTTGGTCTGATACCCAATACCCAGTGGTTGAATAACGTCTGCTTCCATTAGCACCCTTTTTTCTGTGGCCATTCTATCGGCGGGTGCCGACGATGAACACATCAACAAGGAGATGTGATCATGGAATTGAAGTTTGTCGCTACCAAAAAGCCCGCTGCCGTTGACACTGTTACACAGCGTCGTCAGCGGCTTATCCGCCGGATAGATCAGCAGATTAGTCTAATCAAATCGGCAACAGAAGGCATGCTATCTCGGGCGTCTTGGGCTTGGATGGATGAAAATGGAGTCTACTTCCTACCCATCAAATATGGACGCAACTCCATTGAACTGCAGAAGGGCATGTTTGCTGTCCAATGCGATTGTATCGAGGATGTGGGGCAGGGGCTGACAGCTATTCGAGCAATGGTCTTGCAAGGCGATTTTGATACCCAGCTGCAGAAGGCATCAACTGAAATTCGCAGTAAGTTCAGCAAAAAATGAGATAACGACCGCGGATTGGTAATTGATGGGAGCCTGTCGCGAATGGGCGGGCTCCCATACCACCAGAAACACTGGGCTTTCTATCAAGTACCCCTTCGATACACGAGGCCGTTCGTGAGCGCTCACGGTCCAAATGGCAGTCGTTCCGCTTTGCGCCCATTATCGGCCATTAAATGTCCCGTCCGACTCGGCTAAAAGTGGACGTCAATTGGCTTAGTCCAGTTGACAGTAAGCTGGGATATTTCTGACAGTCTGCGAAAGGCCACTCATCGTCCACCTCGTTAGTCTCAATATTGCAATGCTAAACCGTGTTGACAAATGACTTGAGCCATTGGGGGGGGCGGCGGCGAGCTGGAGTAAGCTCTCGAAGGAGAGGACAGTTTTGTCATGCCGGGTAGCGATACGGCGCTACTGCTTGAGCTGACCGAACGTGCGCTCGACGCGGCTGCAGGTCAAGTAGCGGCGATAGTCGGGATGCTCTGGCACCTTGCGGTTCGAGCGGGGCGGGATGAATGGCAGGGTACCCCGGATTAGCGGGCCCTCCCGGAAGCGGTCACAGTCATAGCCATCGTCTGACAGCAGCGCCTTGGGTCGCGGCGACCGCCCCTCCCATCAATTTGATGGGGATATAACACTCGAACACGTCAGCGGCTGTCATGCATGACATAATTTCGCGATCGTCATTTAGTTGTAACTTGAATACTCGCGGTAGCGTCAGCCAGCTTGTTAGTGATATTAGCAATCGATATTGTGCTGCTTCCAAAATTTCCCGTAGCGACGACTGCGTAATTCGGCGAGTTGGGTGGCAAGGTAAAAATGTTATTTAATGTTTGCTGCACCTGGCCATTAACCTGAAGGGTGATCCCGGAGCTGGGTGCGCCCGTTATTGCAATACTCAGGCTGTTGGTTCTGCTTGAATTTACAATCGAAATGGTTGAATTTCGACCATTTGCCGTAGTCCATATGCAGTATTGCCCCGAAAGAAAGGATGCTGTTCCGCTCTGGTTGATTACTGGATTCTGAGAAGCGAATGCGTGAGTTGGCGCCACCATACACGCAGCGATCCCGCCGGCAGTGGCAGTCAAGATGCGTCTGCGGTGGAACGTTTTTACGAGCTGTTGCGAACAGAAATCAAATGAAGATTCAGGAACCAGGCGTTCATTGTGATCGTTACTCATTGATTCTTCCCCTTTGTAGGTGATTGGAAATGCCATCCAGCGACTAATTGGTGGTAAATGTGGGTTTGCTATTCAGATATTTGATCGTGACATACGAGTTGTCACAGACATTTATGCTACTCCACACAGCTGAGCCTGTGTCAGTGAATACAGCTTTCAGGTCAAAACGGCACTTGCTGACAGGCTTATCAAAATGTGCTGTATCACGTCCGCCTGTTGGTATGATTGCGCTCGTGAGCGTCTGACTTTGGTTCTGCCAACTAGTGTTAGGCGATGGCGTAAACTCAACCGATCTTAAGGATTTACCAGTCTGGTTGACGACCACCATATTCCAAGGCTCCGCATGAGCTGGAGCCGCGAGAGCAGCCAAGAAGAGGGCAAGCATGTAAACCATAGTTGACGATTTCATAAAATGTAATCCTAGAGACTTTTAATCGTGCGATCGGAAATGTTGCGAAAATCGCTAATGATGCAGCCGGCCAGATAAAGCTTGATGGATGAGTTCAGTATAGCCGCAATGGCTCTGCCCATTCGTTATCAGGCCGACTGGGCGTGACAACGCCACTGTGTAAATTTAGTTCACCCTAAGCACCCCCGCACGAGCAAGGTAATTTTTATCACCAGACCGCGCGGGATTCTCGAGTGTATAGGTCAGTCTTGCTTGATCGGGCTGGAACCGGTGTTGCGAAGGTTCCTCGCCGCCGGTTCCCAATTGATCCAGCAAGCGCTTGCGCATAGTTTCGAAATTGCGGCGTTCTAAGGCGTTTGCATGCGGCAACGAAAAACTGCCGCGAGGTCGCAAGGTCAGGAGCACAATCACACTGATATCGGAGGTCGACCGATCGCTCGAATTAAAGAGCTTGCCGAGGATTGGCACGCTTCCCAGCAACGGTGTCCGATCTTCTGCGCGTGAGTTGGTCGCCTGTTCACCGCTAGATATCAGGATCGTTTCACCAAACTTCAAAGTTGCAGTGACGCGCGTACCCGTCTTCTCCTTCTGGACGGATTGCTGAAACGAGCCCGCACCTGACCCTGGTAGAAATGACTCCAGATTGGCGTCAATAGCCAACTTGACGCGATTCTGATCCATAAATGTCGAACTAATTTCTAGAGTAAGACCGTCCTGCAAGGTTGATACACTGCTTGAGAGGCTTCCGTCTGTGGCGAAGGTTAGCGTGCTACCGATCTGAACGTTGCTCTTCTCTCCATCGGAGATGAGCACGGCCTGCTGTGCCTGAACAGTCGATTTTCCCCCTCTCGCATTGGCAATATTGAGAGAATAAGTAACGGCCGGTACCGTAACGGATAAATCACGGATGATATCAATCGTGCTACTTGTTACTGTTCCGGTCAGGCGATCGCGAGACGATCGCCAACTGGAATTCACAAGGTTGGATCCGAATTGTAATGTGAGTGCATCAAGCAGGTTGATGCCCGATGCGGATAATCGCCTTTCGTCTCGTCGTAATATGATCAGATCGACCATTCCCATCTTGTCGTCGGTTTGCACGGCCGGATCGGCATGCTCTCCTGACACGTAGTTCGGGTTCGGCGAAGCAGCGTTATGAAGTGCCATCCGCGGCACTGCCTGGCCCATTTGCGCAATCCTGGCAACGTAACTGTCAGCCGCTTCGGACTGGCCTATTTGACGCTCGATTGCGGCGCTGGTTATCAGTTCGTCGACGCTCTGCGGAGCGCGGAGTTGCGTCGCCCGCTTCCATGATGTTTCCGCGACCTGAAGATCGCCTGCACAAAAAGCGGCACGTGCAAGTGCGTAATAAATGATCGGATCTTCACGATTGATTGCTGCGGCGGCTGAGAACTGTTCCTGCGCGGAGACCGCGTCACGGTCATCCATGGACATAAAACCGAGTTGGACATGGGCTGGCCAGAAATACGGATCATTTTTCAAAGCCATCAGATATCCGACCCTAGCCATTTCGCGCTGGTCCGTTCCCATCACCGACGTTGTTTCATAGGCGAGGCCGGCGAGAAAGTTGAGATGTGGATCGAGAGGCGACCGCTTCAACGCCGAATTAATTTTCGCGATGTCATCGTTGTTGTCCGTTTTCGCTGAAAGTGGCGCAGATAAAGCCATGACTTGCGCTAAAATCAAAACACCAAGCACAATCTTTTTTCGAACGATCACTATGTTATCCTCAAGAATTATCAATGTTCTAGCCTGGCATATGGTCCTGGCGAGGCGCAGATCGGCCTAGGTGTTTTGGGTGTTGGTGAAGGTGCAGGTGAAGCTGGTACTGGCCGCGATTTCGGCACCGGTGATGGTGTAGGTGCGGCCGCTGAGGCTGCCCACAGTGGCGTTGGCGTTATTGCTGCAGGTTGCATCGGTCAAAGACCAGCCCACAGGGAGGTTGCTTTCATTGATCGTCACCGATTTGCTCGGATCCACGATCGTGAAGACTAGGGTACTTGCGGCGGCAGTATCGCCATCAACCTGCGTCGGCGTGTTGGCGGTGGCGGTCGTCACGCTACCTGTGCTCTGCGCGGTATTCGTCAGCTGGAAACCGAACGGCCCGCTGGCACCGCCGATCGTAGTCTTGCGCAGGGTCAGCGAACGAGCAACCGTGAACTGGTAATCCTCGACTTCGCCGCTCTGGACGGTGCCCGTCGATGCATTGCAGTTGTCAAGCGCGGTGTTATTGGTGCAGACGCGGAAACGGGCAAACGTGGGACCGACGACCGCACCGCCCGGCACGACAATGGTGAGATTGGTGGTGCCCGACGCGACGGCCTTACTGGCCACCATCTGCTCGCCCACGTCGTTGAAGTCGCCGTCTACGTTCCAGTCGAACCAGGCATTGAGGAAGCCCGAGCCGTTCTGGATGCTGACCGGGACCACCGTCGCCTGGCCGATCGGAAGCAGGGGCGTGAGGGTCACGCCGTCCTCGTCGTCGTTAGTGTTGGTGTCGTCGCTAGTTGCGGTGGCATTGTTCAGCAGCGAAGCATCGGCATCGACCGACGCACCAAGGCGGATGCCAGTGATCGTATGCGTAGGGTTGCCGTAGCCGGCCGGCGCATCCGGCACGTCCGCATTGTCGGATTCCAGCAGGAAGGACGCAGTCGTCGCGCCATAGGTAAGAGTCGTGCTCGCGCCCCCCATCCGCAGTGTGTAGAGGCTGCCCGGTGTGGCCCCGCCATTGCGAAAGTATAAGCCGCCGGTGAATCCATTCGGTTCGTTGAAGATGTTGCCGAAGGGCGTGTCGAAGTTGCCGCTTGTGTTGGTGATGGAAGGTGTCGCCAGGGCAACGTATCCCGCCGGCAGCACGAAACCTTCTGTGCTGGAGTTTGATCCGGTCACCAGTATGCCATCGTCGGACTCGTTCGGCGCCTGACCTGCATCGTAGGCAGCAGGCGCGAGGTTCGAATTGCCTGGCGTTCCGGTGGTGGTGGCCTGCGCAGTGGCGATGGCGTTGCGCACAACGCCGGAGGTCGTCTGCTCGACGTTCTGAAACACCGAGGCGACCAGCATGGCATCGTCGCCGGTGTTCGTCGGCGCAACGGTGCCGGGCAACGTGATCGTGACAGTTCCGGAAGCGGCACCGCCCAACAAGGTGTTGATCTCGTTCTCGAACAGCACGATGTAAAAGGATTGCACCGAGAACAGGGCCGTGCCGGCGGGTGATCCGCTGGGCGAGTTGCTGATGCTGACGAAGCGCGTGTCTCCGCTGGGTGTGCCGCCGATCACCAAGGCGTTCTGCTTATCAATGGTCCCACCGGGGCCGACGAGCCGAGCGGTTAGCTGATTGTTCGTCGTAGTTGCCGGCGGCGTGCCGATGCGCGGCTCAGGATAGTTGTCGCCCAGGCCAGTGCCTGCAGTGTTGCCTTTGGTGCACAAACCGCCGGTGTTGTCCGCGTTCGAGCAATGGTCGCGCTCGAAAGATGCCCAGACGAGCAGTGCGCGGTTTTTGCCGCTTGGGATGCTGAAGCTGGTGATTGACGGAATGCCGGTGGCACCGGCACCGCTGGCGGTGGCGGACTGGGTGTTAAGCTGCTTCACCTGCCCGGCCTGCGCGGCCGGCATGCCCAGCGAGATGCCAGCGATAAGTATGAGGATTCGCCAGCCAGACACCCACGACGGAGTGTATTTACCCGTCTGCGGATTAGGGGCCGAAACTGAATTTATACTCACTGGCATCGAGATGCCCCTCCAACGCTCATCTTCATGCTCTCTCCGCCTAGAGCCAGCCTTGGTCTGTTGGTATCCCACATTTATGGGAGTAGCCGGGTCGATGGCAGCATTGTAAGACTGGTGGATGACCGAACCGAACCGTGCGCCCCAAACTGGGTACAACATTCTTATAATCGAGGACGACCAGTTAATTCGGGAGCGGTTGGCGCTGGCAATGTCGGCCAATGGCAATTGCAGTGTAGTTGAGGCATCGAACCTAAAAGAGGCGCGGAGAGCTTTTGCTGAGCAGATCCCCGACCTAATTCTATCTGATTTGCGCTTACCTGATGGCAACGCCATAGATTTTCTCATCGATGTGCGACATGCTGCTCCTGCTACCGAGATCTTGGTCATCTCTGTCTTGGGTGATGAAAACACAATCATCACAGCTATCGCGGCGGGGGCTTCTGGATATCTGTTAAAGGATGCACTGCCGGACGACATCTACGCGACAGCCATGGATGTGCTTGCGGGGGGATCACCGATGTCGCCATCAATTGCCCGTATGGTTGTAATGCGGGCGAGAGCCAACGAGACGACTCAAGTCGACAAAAAATTAATTGATCTGTCAGACCCGTTGTCGCCGCGCGAGATGGAAGTTTTGTGGGGCATCGCAAAGGGCTTTAGTTATGTCCAAATCGCACTGCAGTTAGGCATTTCAAGCAATACCGTGCCGAGTCATGTCAAGGCCATCTATCGCAAGCTGCGCGTTGATAACCGCAGTTCAGCGGTCTACGAAGCGGTGCAACACGGTATTATCTCCCTTTGATCAACGTGGATGAAGACCTAAAAAGAATATTGAAGGCGGGTTTTCAGCTTGCCTTGGTAGTGGCCGCTGTTTTTGCGATCAGCCTGTTATTTCTTGGCCAAAGTGCCGATTTTCGAGCATTGCGAGAAATTAATTCGCGGTCTTGTGTAAATTTAACCGTTCCTGCCATTGATGGTTTAGACGCGCGCATGCTCCGATGTCAGAGTGAACTGGTTGTCTCGGCAAACGATCCGGCATTTTGGCATGCAACTACGGCCAAGCCCGCTGACCTAGCATTACTTGCTCCAATATTCCGGGATTCGCTGATCGTTACTGTCAACGGCATGCCTGTAGGCCAAGCCCGGCTTAATCAGCTGCGAATGCCAGCGCGACTTGCAACTGTCCCAGCAATTATTCCGATCCCCGCAACTGCGCTCAAGCTTGGAAATAACCGTTTAGAGATCGTCGTATCTGGGTTGGCGGGGCGTGATCCCATAATTGGAAAGCTCTACATAGGACGCGAGGAAGACGCGGTTGATCAATTTAGACAACTTAGATTTTTCGGGGAAGTTCTGCCTACCTTAATTCTGGGCGGACAAGCCGCATTGTCACTTATTTTATTCACTATATGGAATAGACGGCGACAAGAACTTGCGTTCGGTTGGTTTGGATTAGTTCTTCTTCTTGATACGTTGCGCGGCTCGGCGTTCATTCCTGCATTCGGGGCTGAATCTACCGACGTTTCTTATTGGAGTCTGCTGGTTCCATTTAGTGCTGCAGCTTACCTCATGTTCGCGTGTGCGTTGGCAAAGCTGATGACGACGCGCTGGATATGGCTAGCATGGCTAGGGCCAATACTCGTTACAGCGGTAGCTGCAATATCGTCTCCAGAAGTTGCGACTGTCGTGCTGCTTCCAATGGGAATCGCCGTTGTATTTTGCAATCTGCTGTGCGCGACTGGAGTATTGGCGATCGGTTGGTCGCGTGGCGTTCCCGAAGCGCGACTAATGTTGCTCGGCACTGTGTTGTTCGCAGCGCTTGTTTTGTATGACGTGCTATTATCGTTGCAGGTGATTGACGGACATATGGCTTTAGCGCGGCCTGGCTTGCTGGTATTGCTCGTTGCTATGGTAACGCTGATGATAAACCGTTTTACGGGCGCGATGACGGAACTTGATCGCGGCGCGGAAACCCTAAAGATCAGGACAACGCAAATGGAGGAGCAGCTGCGCTTAGCTGATCAGGAGCTTCGCGAAGAGCGTGAATTTGCAATTCTTGCCCGAGAACGCGCTCGGCTCATGCGTGATCTCCACGATGGCTTAGGTGGTGAAATGGTAGCGGTGCTAGCATTGGCCGAGCGCGATGGAGGCAAAGTCACCGACATAGCCTACCATGCTAGAGCTGCGCTCGCCGACATGCGCCTGACCGCCATCCGCTTTGCGGCCAAAGACACGAACCTCTACGAGTTCAGGCGTCCCGACGGCGCAAGCCTGCCCGGCATCGAGCCCGGCGCGCAATTGTGCAGCAGTCAGTCCCATCGGTCGGCCCTCGTTTGACTTGGCGACTTGAACAAGCCGCCCCGCGCGTTAATAGGCAATGCGCAACTTGCAGTCGACAGGACACCCAGCATGACCAAGATCACCGTCGTCAACCGGGGCGGCGCCGCCACCGAGATCGCCGCGCAGCCGGGCCTGTCGGTCATGGAAATCATCCGCGACGCCGGCTTCGACGAATTGCTGGCGCTGTGCGGCGGCTGCTGCAGCTGCGCCACCTGCCATGTCGTGGTTGACCCGGCGTGGTCGGACCGCGTCGGCAAGCCGAGCCCCGACGAAGACGAGCTGCTGGGCAGCTCGGACCACCGCACCGCGACGTCGCGGCTGTCGTGCCAGATCAACTTCACGCCGGCCCTCGACGGCCTGAAGGTCACCATCGCCCCCGAAGATTGAGGCCGGATTGGGCATTTCGGGCGTTTAGCTGCTAGCATTGCCGGATGGCGCTCGAACAGCTTCGTAACCAGGGCTTTTTCGCCGACAAGAACCGCGCGTTCTGGATCCTCCAGGGCGGCGGCTGGTCGGCGTATCTGTTGCTGCGTGCGCTTGGCGGCCTCGCCAACCGCATGGGCCTCACCTTCATCCTGCCGACGATCATCGTCACCGCGACGGGGTTTTCGCTGACCTTGCTGATGGCGGCCGCCTATCGCCGCATCATCCGCATGAAGCCGGTCTATGTATGGACGCTGTCGCTGCTGATTCTGGGCGGCGCGTCGGCGCTGTTCTCGGTGATCGAGGTCTGGGCGCACGCGACCTTCTATGAACCCGGCTGGCGGCCGCAGGGCATCGAGTTCCTCGGCGCCATCCTGCTCGACTTCTCGGTGCTCGGGGCGTGGACCGGGCTCTATTACGGCATCAACTATTACCTGCTGCTGTCGGCGCAGTCGGAGCGCATGCTCAAGGTCGCCGCCCAAGCCAATTCGGCGCAGCTCGAAATGCTGCGCTACCAGCTCAACCCGCATTTCCTGTTCAACACGCTCAATTCGATCTCGACGCTGGTGCTGCTCAAGGACACCGCGCGCGCCAACGCCATGTTGTCGCGGCTGAGTTCGTTCCTGCGCTACAGCCTTGTCGGCGAGCGCGAGGGGCTGGCGACGGTGGCGCAGGAAATCGAGGCGCTCAAACTCTACCTCGATATCGAACGCACGCGCTTCGAAGACCGGCTACGGACGCGCTTCGATGTCAGCCCCGAGGCGCTCGAAGGCCGCATCCCGTCGCTGCTGCTCCAGCCCATCGTCGAAAACGCCATCAAATATGCAGTGACCCCGATGGAGGAGGGCGCCGAGATCCACATCGATGCCCGCGTCATGGGCGATCGGCTGATCGTCACTCTCACCGACACCGGCCCCGGGCTCGGCGACGCGCCCTTGCTGGACGAGCTGCCGGTCACCACTTCAGGGACTGGTGTTGGTCTCGCCAACATTCGCGACCGTTTGCAACAAGCCTACGGCAGCGACCAACGCTTTGAAATTGCGGAGAATGTACCGCACGGCCTGATCGTTCTCGTCGATATTCCGTACCAAATCTTGGACACGCGGCCGAATTCGGCTAGTGTGGCCGCTGCAACGACCCCGGGGGGCAAACCCGAGTAACTGCACCCAAGGACGTCAAAATATGGCAATCCGGACGATCCTCGTCGATGACGAGCGACTGGCCATTCAAGGGCTCGAACTGCGCCTCGGCGCCTTCGAAGACATCGAAATCGTCGAACGCTGCGCCAATGGCCGCGAGGCGATCCGCGCCATCCGCACATTGAAGCCCGACCTGGTGTTCCTCGACATCCAGATGCCGGGCTTCGACGGCTTTTCGGTGGTCAGCGGGCTGGCCGACATCGAACCACCGCTGTTCGTGTTCTGCACGGCCTACGGCGAACACGCGCTCAAGGCGTTCGAAGCCCACGCCGTCGACTATCTGATGAAGCCCGTCGACGAAGACCGGCTCGCCGCCACCATCGAACGCGTCCGCCAGCGCCTCGCCGAAAAGCGCAGCTGCGAGGAAAGCGGCCGGCTCAAGGAAATCCTCGAAGCCGTCGCCCCCGAAGCGCTGCCCGACGACATGGCCGCTGCCGCCGAGGAACCGGCGTCGAACCGCTTCGAAAAGGTCATCAACATCAAGGACCGCGGCCAGATCTTCCGCGTCGAGGTCGCCGATATCGAACGCATCGATGCCGCCGGCGACTATATGTGCATCTACACCGCCGACCAGACGCTGATCCTGCGCGAAACCATGAAGGACCTCGACAAGCGCCTCGACCCGCGCAAGTTCCAGCGCATCCACCGCTCGACGATCGTCAACCTCGACAACGTCAAGTCGGTCAAGCCGCACACCAACGGCGAATGCTTTCTGGTGCTGGGCAGCGGCACGCAGGTCAAAGTC
>CALDKP010000112.1 GCA_937898535.1 uncultured Sphingomonadales bacterium
TGGCGGGGGCAACATAATGGGGTTGCAAGTCCATCCCGAAAAAAGCCAGGCCTATGGCATTAATTTCCTCAAACGCTTTTTGGAGTGGCAATTGTGATAGTCTTCCCTGCGATTGACCTGAAGGGTGGCGAAGTTGTGCGCTTGGCCGAGGGCGATATGAACCGCGCTACGGTCTATGCCGACGACCCCGCCGCGCAGGCGATGCTGTTTGCCGAACAAGGCGCAGAGTTCCTGCATGTTGTGGATTTGGACGGCGCCTTTGCTGGCCGCCCCGAAAATGCCGAGGCTGTTGAGGGCATCATCGAAAATTTCCCCGGTTACATCCAATTGGGTGGCGGCATCCGCAATACGCAGACGGTTGAACGCTGGTTCGACATGGGCGTCGCGCGGTTGGTGATTGGCACGGCGGCGCTCAAAGACCCGCAGTTCGTCAAAGAGATGGCCCGCGAATTTGAAGACGGCATTGTGGTCGCAGTCGACGCACGCGACGGCTTTGTTGCGACCGAGGGCTGGGCGGAAAAATCCGACATGCCGGTGATTGATCTGGCGCGCCGGTTTGAAGATGCAGGCGTTGCGTCCATCCTATTCACCGATGTCGGCCGCGACGGGATGCTGACCGGATGCAATATTGAAGCGACCGTTGATCTGGCGCGGCGCGTGAATATTCCTGTGATTGCCAGCGGCGGCGTGAAGGGCATTGATGACATCCACATGCTCGCGCTGCATGCCAAGGACGGCATTGAAGGCGTGATTACCGGTCGCGCGATTTATGACGGACGGCTGGATCTGGCGACCGCGATTAAAGTAGCGGAGCGAGCGTGACCGTGCTTTCAAATTACACCGAAGCCCTGAGCAGCAGCCGCCTGCGGCTGCGTCCGTCGAAGGGTGCCTATAATGCTGGTGCATCAACGATGGACGTCCTTCGACTTTCATCAGCGCGTGTCGCGCTGATGGCTCAGGACTGCGGTGAAACGTCGATGGCGAATTGCGGATGACCGTCCGCGTTCGTGTCATTCCCTGTCTCGACGTATCCAATGGCCGGGTGGTCAAGGGCGTCAACTTTGTCGACCTGCGCGACGCCGGTGATCCGGTGGAGCAGGCGCAGGCTTATGATGCGGCGGGCGCCGACGAACTTTGTTTTCTCGACATTGGCGCAAGCCATGAAGGGCGCGGGACGATCATCGATGTGGTCCGGCGTACCGCAGAAGTATGTTTCATGCCGCTGACCGTTGGCGGCGGCGTTCGCAGTGCAGAGGATGCGCGGGCGTTGTTGCTGGCAGGCGCGGACAAGGTTGCGGTCAACAGCGCGGCGGTGGCGCGACCCGAAGTCGTCGCGGATATCGCTGCAC
>CALDKP010000113.1 GCA_937898535.1 uncultured Sphingomonadales bacterium
GCGGTAACTTCGGAACCGTCATCCGCCGCAACTATCCGGTGGCGATTGCTCATAAATTTGGCGCGGAGCCTGAAGAAGTTGCATCGATCGTTGGTTGCCTTTGTACGCCGCTGGATAAGCTATCGGACAAAGCGCATTTGCCGCGCGCAAATGTTGGTGATTTGGTCGCTATCTTCTGCGCCGGCGCATATGGTGCCAGCGCCAGTCCCGCCAATTTCCTTGGCCAAGGATCTGCGCAGGAAATATTGGTTTAACCCGGGGCTTTAGTCTTTGCCGTTATCCGCAGGGCCGCCGATAAGCACAAAATGCCGGTCGCAATAGCCGCAATCGACATAGCCTTTTTCATCAATCTGAAGCCAGACACGGGGGTGACCCAATGCGGCAGGGATGTCACCGCTGCCGTCGCAAGCAACGCGCGGTTCACGGACTCGGATGGTTTCAGGAATGTTGTTCATGCGCGGCGCGTAGCAAAACCGCCGCGGGGCTGCAACGGGTCAGAAATAATTGAGTGTGATCGACCAGTTTCCCGAATACACACCGGGTGCTTGGTTTGCGGCAACCTCAAGCGTGGCGCCGATCGGAAATGAAAAAACACCGTTCAACGCTGCAATCCGAAAACTTAGCGGCGCAGTTGTCAGAACAGCCGTCGGCGTGCTGCCGATGACGAAATCGCGGACCCGCATAGGGGCGCCTGGACCATTCAAAAGAATGCTGTTTGCGCCAAGTGAGATTTCGACGCGTTGGGTGAATGTGCCTTGGCCCGCAAAGGATGCGGGCTTGTGTCCGCCGCCATTGGCCAAGGTGACACCACCTGTTTGTGTGCGTGTTCCCGTTGGTGTGACGGTGACCGTGCCGGCTGTTGTTCCCCGAACGACCGTTCCAAAATCGAGATTGTCATCGATGACAAATGATAAGGGACGGACAATGGTTACCTCACTGCCACCAGGGGTCGTTCCTGCAAATGCGGGTTGCGCGGCCATTGTTGCAAAAGCAGCGAGCAGTGATGCCGTTGCGGCGCGTTGAAGAAATCGATTGGTCCTGATCATCCTCAAGCAATTAACCCGAAAAGGTAAAGATATTCTCTCCAAGCGTGCCACGACACACATACCCGCATCAATTCTTCATGTTACTCCAGCAACCTGTTATTTCCTGTGATTGCTTAGAAGGGCGGCGTTCGCTATCGCATGCACATGTCTGAACAAGCTATCTCGATAAAAAATCTCTCCAAAAAATATGCCGGCGGCAAACAGGCGCTGAACGATGTCAGCTTCGACGTCGCTCAGGGATCTATTTTCGGGCTTCTGGGGCCGAATGGTGCGGGCAAATCTACGCTGATCAACATATTGGCCGGGATGGTGATGAAAAGCTCCGGCTCGGCATCAATCTGGGGTTTTGATATCGATGCCAACCCGCGCAATGCCAAGGCATCGATCGGTATTGTCCCGCAGGAAATCATGTTCGACCCCTTCTTCACGCCGAAAGAAGCGCTTGAGTTGCAGGCGGGCCTATATGGCGTGCCGAAGTCCAAGCGGCGGACGATGGAACTGCTCAAGGCTGTCCGACTAGAAGACAAGGCGGATGCCTATGCCCGGACATTGTCGGGCGGTATGAAAAGACGGTTGCTAGTGGCCAAAGCCATGGTTCACGCGCCGCCGGTTATCGTTCTTGATGAGCCCACGGCTGGTGTCGATATCGAGCTGCGTCAGCAATTGTGGGATTATGTGCTTGAACTGAACAAGCAGGGCGTGACCGTGGTGTTGACCACCCACTATCTCGAAGAAGCAGAGCAATTGTGTGACCGCATCGCCATCATCAACCATGGGCAGCTGATCGCCAACAAGCCAACCCGTGAGTTGGTCGGCATGGCCCGGGAAAAGGCCGTTGTTCTGACGCTGGATCGCGACGTTACCGTCGCGCCGACCCACGACGCATTTGAAAAATCCGAATTGGTGAATGAGCGCACAATCGAAATTACGTATAACAAGGATCGCATGAATGCGGGCGAAGTGTTGACGACCATTCAGGGACTCGGCCTTGGGATATTGGACGTGACGACCAAGGAAGCCGACCTTGAAGACGTTTTCCTGCGTCTGACAAGCAGTGCATAAATGGACGTCGATGTTCTCATTATCGGATCAGGCGCGGCGGGATTAACCGCTGCGCTGCAGCTCGCAACAAGCCGAAAAGTCGCCGTCTTAGCAAAGGGCGCAATATCCGATGGCGCGACAGCCTGGGCGCAGGGGGGCATCGCCGCGGTGTTGGAGCCCGGCGACAATTTCGAAAGCCACATCGAAGATACAATGGTCGCAGGTGCCGGGCTGAATAACCGCGCGACCGTAGAATTTGTTGTCGAAAATGCGCCGGTCGCCATCGAGCGGCTGGCAAAGCTAGGCGTGCCATTTAATCTTGAGGGCAATGACTGGCATCTGACGCGTGAGGGCGGACACAGCCATCGCCGCATCGTCCATGTCGATGATGCCACGGGATGGGCGGTGCAGCAGGCATTGGAAGCCGCAGCGAGAGCGCATCCCAATATCGTGCTGGTGCCCGATATGGTCGCTGTCGATTTGATATCGGGGCGCCATCAGGAACGGTTTTCAACCTCAGGCCGCGTCCATGGCGTTTATGCGCTCAACCGCAAGACAGGGCAGGTGGAAGCGTTCACTGCGCGGGCCACGATCTTGGCTAGCGGAGGTGCCGGACGCACTTATCTTTACTCCACCGCACCTCGCGGGGCGACGGGCGATGGCATTGCGATGGCATGGCGCGCTGGCTGCCGCGTATCGAATATGGAATTCATGCAATTTCACCCGACTTGCCTGTACAATCTTGAGGTTAAAAACTTCCTCATTACCGAGGCGGTGCGCGGCGAGGGCGGCATACTGAAAAATCCCAAAACCGGGCATCGTTATATGCCCGATTATGACGAACGCGCCGAACTTGCACCACGCGATATCGTGGCGCGCGCCAATGATGCAGAGATTAAGCGCGACGGGTTGGAATATGTCCATTTGGATATCAGCCACAAGCCAGCAGATTTTGTGAAGGGGCATTTCCCGAACATTTATGAAAAGCTGATGGGCCTTGGTATCGACATCACGCGCGAGCCTATTCCTGTGGTGCCGGCGCAGCATTATACCTGCGGTGGTGTTCTGGTTGATCTGGATGGCCGAACCGATGCGCCGGGGCTGTATGCCGCTGGCGAAGTGACGCAAAGCGGATTGCATGGTGCCAACCGCCTTGCGTCCAATTCGCTGTTGGAATGCTTCGTCTTTGGTGATGCTTGTGCGCGCCATATTGATGCCAACTGGGATAGCCTGCCGCCACCGCCGCCCATCCGCGCGTGGGACGAAAGCCGCGTGACGGACAGCGATGAAGAAGTTGTCATTGCGCAATGCTGGCGCGAAATACGGCAGTTTATGTGGAACTTTGTCGGCATCGTCCGCACGACGAAACGGCTGGAGCGCGCGCAGCACCGTATCGATTTGTTGCGCAGCGAAGTTGCCGATTATTACAGCCATTTCCGCGTAACGCCTGACCTGATTGAACTGCGCAACTTGGTCGAAGTCGCGGCGCTGATCATTCAGTCCGCTTTGTCGCGGCATGAAAGCCGGGGGCTGCATTTCACGCTCGATTATCCCGAAACGCTAAAGGAGGCGGTTGATACCGTGTTGGTCCCATGAAAAAACTGCTCCCGCTTTTTGCCTTGGCCGCGCTCTCGCCGGCATATGCCGCGACCCCCGAAGAAACCGCGCGTGAGGTGCTGGCAAAGTCCCCTATCATCGACGGGCACAATGATACGCCGCACCAGATTGCGGAAGTGTTCGATCGGGATTTCTCGAAATTCAACCTCTCGGCACTGCCTGCCGATGTTCTTGCCAAAACGCATACCGATATCCGCACCGCGCGCGCCGGTTTTCTCGGGGGTCAGTTTTGGTCGGTATATGTCGATGCGGCGCTGCCAAAGCATGAGGCGGTAACACGCACCATCGCGCAGATTGACGTCGTGCGGCAGATGATTGCGCGTTATCCAGAGAGCTTTGCCTATGCATCGACAGCCGCTGAAGTGGAGCGCGCGATGAAGGCCGGCAAGATCGCGTCGATGATCGGCATGGAAGGCGGGCATTCCATAGGCGGCTCGCTTGAAATCCTGCGGCAAAGCTATGCGCTCGGCGCACGGTACATGACCATCACGCACAGCCTGACGACCGATTGGGCCGACAGCGCGACCGATGCGCCAAAGCATGATGGTCTTGCGCCATTTGGTTTTGACGTGCTGGCGGAAATGAACCGGCTGGGGATGATTGCGGACATCAGCCATGTGTCAGAGGCAACGATGCATGACGTGTTGGATAAAACCACCGCGCCCGTGCTGTTCACGCACAGCAATGCCCGGGCCATCACACCGCATCCACGTAACGTGCCCGATTCTGTGTTGAAGCGTTTGCCGCAAAATGGCGGCGTGGTTATGGTCACATTCGTCCCCGGCTTCACCTCGCCCGAACGCCGCCAATGGGAGTTTGCACGGTCGGCTGTAGCAGGGCGTGCGAAAGCGGAATTTTCCGGCAACCCTGTTGGCGAGAAAACCGCCGTAGACGCATGGATTGCCGCAAATCCACAGCCCAAAGCAACATTGGCGCAAGTCGCTGACCATATCGACCACATCCGCAAAGTGGCAGGCATTGACCATATCGGCATTGGTGGCGACTTTGGCGGTGTCGATGAACTGCCGGTGGGTCTCGAAAACGTATCGACCTATCCCGCCCTGTTCACGGAACTGGTGCGTCGTGGCTATTCCAAAAGCGATCTTGCCAAAATCGCCCAAGGCAATGCCCTACGCGTCATGCGCGGGGTCGAGAAAGCGGCGGGGAAATAGCTGCCGCGGCTTTGCGTGATAAAAAGTCACGCAAAGCCTTCAGACAAATATCGCTCGGCTATTGCGGCGTGTAGGGCCGCTCCGCGGGCCATGACGCTGTCGTCTAGGACCATGCGGTTGGAATGCAGACCACAGCAGGATCGCCAGTCGTCGCCTTCATGTGACGCGCCCAAGAAGAACATTGCGCCGGGCACTTTTTCAAGGACGTACGCGAAATCTTCGGCGCCCATGATCGGCGTGTCGAGCGTGATCCAGCTTTCTGCGCCAAATATGTCTTCAACCACGGCTTTACCGAATTGAACCGCACGGTCGTCGCAGACCGTGACAGGGAAGCCTTTTTCGATGTGGACTTCCGCGCTGCAACCATGGGCCGCCGCAATTCCGGGGGCGAGACGATGCAGTTCCTCGGCCACGCGCGCGCGCGACTGCGGCGACAATGTGCGGATAGTGCCCAAAAGATGCGCTGTTTCGGGAATGATGTTGTTGGTCGTGCCAGCTGTAATTTTCGCAATGGTAATGACCGCCGGGTTAAAAACGGAAATCTTGCGCGTCACCATCGTCTGGATGGCCGATACGATTTCGCAGGCAACGGGAATGGGATCAACGGCGTCATGCGGCATCGACGCGTGGCCGCCCGCGCCTTTGACGGTAATATTCAGGATGTCAGACGAGGCCAGCAATGGTCCGCTTCGACCGCTAAACACACCGCGCGGGGCGTTGGGCATGATGTGCAAGGCAAAGGCGGCATCGGGCAATGGATCAATCAAGCCGTCGTCGAGCATATAGCGCGCGCCATGATGGCCTTCTTCGCCGGGCTGGAACATGAATTGCACGGTTCCGGCCAGCTGATCGCGTTTGGCGCATAGCATCTTGGCCGCACCCACGAGCATCGCGACATGGGTATCATGCCCGCACGCGTGCATCGCGCCTTCAGTCAGCGAGCTATATTCAAGGCCCGTATCTTCATGGAGCGGCAATGCGTCCATATCGCCACGTAGAAGCACCGTACGGCCATTGGCTGGGCCTTTCAGTGTCGCGATGAGCCCCGTGGTCGATGGCCCTTCACGCAGCTCCAGCGGCAGGCCAGCAAGCGCGGCTTTAATCTTCGCAAGTGTCTTGGGGTTTTGCAGGCCAAGCTCAGGCTCGGCATGAATTGCGCGGCGCAGCGCGATCAGGTCGGGCAGGATGCCTTCGGCGTCGTCGCGCCAGTCAGTGCTGATTAAGTCCATAGCTTAACTAGCACCACCCTGGCGCGCCCGACAACTGCCTTATTTTTCCAAGCGTACCGTCACATATTGCGTGGCAGCACCGCGGCGTTTGACGCCCAGCAAGATCGCACCACGACCGGCTGCTTGGGCTTCCTTGAGGGCCGCCGCGAGACCGGCTGCTGTGCTTATTGGTTTGTAGTTTGCCGATACGATAACATCACCGCGACGCAGACCAACCTGCGCACCCGTGCCCGTGCCCGGAACGTCAACAACGACACCTTTTACATCAGTCGTCATGCCAAGCGCACGCGCGATTTCGGCATCAAGCGGAATAACGCTGATGCCCACAGCATCACGGACGATCTTTGAATCTGGCGTATCGATCTGCTTGTCGAAATCCTTATTTTCTTCAGGATTGAAACTTTGCGCTAGCTTCTCTTCTGGAGGACGTGCGCCGACGGTTGCGGTCAGCTTCAGCGGCTTGCCTTCGCGCAAGATATCCAGCGGAATGCGTGTACCAGGCTTGATATTGGCGACGATGAAAGACAGCGTGGCTTCGGGCGAAACCTCGCGGTCATTGACCCGCAGAACGATGTCGCCTTCTTTCAGGCCAGCCTTATCCGCGGCTTCGCCAGCAACAACGCGCGCGACAAATTCGCCGCGGTTCTTGTCCAAACCAAGCGCGTCGGCCGTATCCTCATCAACGGGCCGGATGCTGATACCCAAATAGCCGCGTTCCGGACGAACGCCCTTTTTCAGGGATTCGACAACAGGAATGGCTTCTTCTGCGGGAATGGCAAATCCGACGCCGATATTCGCGCCGACTGGTGAAATCAGGCGGTTGTTGATGCCAACGACTTCGCCTTTGAGGTTGAACAAGGGACCACCCGAGTTGCCGGGGTTGATGGCGGTGTCGGTTTGAATGAAGCGGTCATAGGCGCCACCTGCACCGATGTTGCGCTGAAGCGCGGAGATAATGCCCGCGGTCACGGTGTTGCCAAGGCCAAGCGGGTTACCGATTGCAATGACCCAATCGCCAACGCGGCTTTTCTTTGAGTCCGCCATTTTGACGAATGGCAAATCGG
>CALDKP010000114.1 GCA_937898535.1 uncultured Sphingomonadales bacterium
CTCCGCCCACGCCTGGGAACCGACCAAGCCGGTCGAGTTTGTCGTCCCCGCCGGCACCGGCGGCGGCGCCGACCAGATGGCGCGGACAATCCAGGGCATCGTCACCAAGCACAATCTGATGAAGCAGCCGCTGGTGGTGGTGAACAAGGCGGGCGGCGCCGGCGCCGAAGGTTTCCTTGAAGTCAAGGGCGCCAAGGCCGATCCGCACAAGATCATCATCACGCTTTCCAACCTGTTCACCACGCCGATGGCCACCGGCGTGCCCTTTGGCGTTCGATTGACAACTTCTGCGGCAGTGCCGTCGCCACCGGCTCGCCGTCGAGCCAGATGGCCGCCGGCTGTTCACAGGCGGTCAGTGCGCCCACGGCAGCCCCGGTTCAACAAGCTTCGCTGGCGCTGGCCCAAGCCGCCGCCGGCTTACAGCAAAGCGACAAGATTGCCGCCCGCGTCGGCTCGTCCGGCTGGGATCAGCAAGTCGGCCAAAAGATTGTCTGGATGGTGGCCGGCAAGGAACAGAGCGCCACCTTGACGCTCAATCCGCCCGATATGGGACCGATGCAAGTGGTGCTGAGCGTGACCAACGATCAAGCCACGGTGACGTTCTCTGCAGCCCAGCCCGAAGTGCGCCAGGCACTCGACGACGCCCTCCCGCCCGGGCTCGACGTGATCGAGGTGGTGGAGAACGCGGGCCCGAACCTGGACTGCATCATGCTGCCGAAGGTGCAGACGGCGGACCAGGTCGTCGCGCTGGACCTGCTCGACGACACGCCGCGCGGGCCCTGGGAGCTGCTGGTCGCGCTGCAGGCCATCGAGCGGCGCCACGGCCGCGAGCGGCCCTACCGGAACGCGCCGCGCACGCTCGACCTCGACCTGCTGCTGCACGACGGGCGGGTGCTCGACACGCCGGCGCTGGTGCTGCCGCACCCGCGGCTGCACCTGCGCGCCTTCGTGCTGCGGCCCCTGCTCCATCTCCCAGCCCTTGGCGGTCTGGCAAATCAGGCGCGACTCTACCTCTTCTTCGCAGGCGAGACCGGCAAGCTCATCGGGCTCAAGCGGGTTTTGCCAATTGCGCCACGGATTGCGGATCAGCAGCGGCTTTTTCTGCCAATAGTCGCGCAAGAAGCTGTCTGTATCGAAGTTTTCCAATTCCATTCCCACCCGCTGTGCATTCGCGCGACAGAAAGCAAGTGTTGTTGCTGCATCGGTGGCCAAGGAAATCATAAATCGGCCAATTGCGGAACATATGCGATGCGTCGGGGTTTTGCTGACCAAGGAGTATCCGATGGCCAATATTCTCGACATTGCTGGGAAACCATTGCCGCCACGTCATGCGTCGAAACGGCGATTGCGCGCGCAGCATATGCGTGACCTGCTAAAAGTCCTGATCGTGCTGATGATGGTCATCGCCGGCTATTTCCTATTCGCGCCCGCCAGCGAAGCCACACGGGCAACCAATGCGGACATCGCACGGAATATGCCCGCAGGTTAAAAGCTTGCACTTGCGGCCGTTCACGGCTTAACCCCGCAGACGATGTTGAAACGCCTATACGAATGGATGATGGAAAAGGCAGGGCACGCCCATGCCGAACGCTGGTTGTTCCTCTTTTCCTTCATCGAAAGCTCATTCTTCCCCATACCACCGCACCCGCTGCTTGGCTTGATGTGTCTCGCGCGCCCGGACAAAGCGTTGCGCTATGGGGCGATTTGTACATTGGCCTCGGTCATGGGCGGGCTCTTTGGCTATGCCATCGGCTATTTTGCGTATGAAACCATCGGCACGGCGCTGCTAAAGGCGCTTGGGCTGTGGGACAGCTTTCCTGCGGCCGCCTGCTATCTGCGCGAATTCGGCGCGGAGATTATTTTAATCAAGGGCGCGACCCCCATTCCGTTCAAGCTGCTAACCTTGACCGCAGGGTTCATCAAAATGGACCTGTTCACCTTCATCTGGGCCAGCGTGTTGAGCCGGGCATTCCAGTTCATGCTGGTCGGATTTTTGTTCTGGAAATTCGGACGCCCGATCAAGGCATTTATCGACAAATATCTGGCGTGGGTCACCGCCGCGTTTTTGGTGGCGGTCGTCGGCGGATTTTTTGCGTTCACGATGCTGGCTGGCAATGGTGCGAGCAAAAGTGATGTCTGCTCGAACGTTACAACGATTGCAACGCGCTAGCATCGGCAAATACGCATTATTGAAGGTACTGGAATTCGGACATGGACAGCAGTTCGCGTAAAATCGTCACGTTCATCGCGGTCGTCGCCATCATTGTCGTGGCCGCCATGGCCACGCGCTCTTATCTCGATGCCGAGCAAAACAGGGCTGCTGCGCCCGTTAAGACGACGGAAGCTAGCGCTCCGGAAGCACCAAAGCGGCAGCCTGCCGAAAATGTGACCGACACAAGCAACCAAACGCCCGTTGCCGCTCCAGAAATCGAAGACATTCCGGCCATCACTGGCGAACCGTCGATGACGTTTGAAAATGAAAACAGCGAGGCGCGTGAATCAGAGGCGCCGGAAAATGACGAATAAGGTTCGTTACCGCGCGAACAGATTTGCGTCGTCGGCGAATGCCTTAAATTCCAGCGCATTGCCGCTTGGGTCGCAGAAGAACATCGTCGCCTGCTCGCCAATTTCGCCTTTAAAGCGGACATGGGGTTCAATGCCAAAGCGGATGCCAGCGGCGGTGACGCGGGCGGCCAGCAATTCCCATTGTTCCATCGTCAGGACCACACCAAAATGGGGCACGGGAACGTCATGGCCATCCACCGGATTATGCGTGGAAACGGATCGCGCATTGGCATCGAGATGCGCGACGATCTGATGTCCGAAAAAGTCGAAGTCGACCCAATGATCGGACGCGCGCCCTTCGGGGCACCCCATGATGTCGCCGTAAAAGCGACGCGCTTCGGATAAGTCACGAACGGGAAAGGCCAAGTGGAAGGGGCGTAAGCTCATTTTGATGTCACCGGTTTTGGAAGTGGTTGATCGGAAATATCGGCAGTAGCGAGTTCCTCCGACATTTGCATCGCGCATTTGTGGATTGTCGTCGGGTCGCTTGGGCGCTGAAATTCCGCTTTCGCCGCTTCGGCCATGGCAATCGCAACCAACTCACGGGGTTGGCCGCTTTGTTCAGTAATGCGGCTCCCGACGATGCCAGCCCAGCGTTTTCCCGATTGCCCGACATTGGGTACATCGGACGGCGCAGTGCCAAGCCGCTGTCGCTCCGCCAAGGTCGCGAGTGTCGCAACACAGGCGATGTCCGACTGATGCGTTTCAGTCAGGACGGATGGCGTCGAAAGCGCGAGCGCATACACAAAAATAATCATGGCGATGAATTAGCATCGAAAGCCTGAACCGCAAGCAACGACGATTTTTGTCTGATTGCAATTGTCATATATGGTGGGCAAAAGCGCGCCATGCAGAAATTCTCGGTCCTGCTTCACACATTTCCCCGCTGGGTCGCTGTCTGCGCTGGCGCATTATCGGCTTACGGATTTGAACCTTGGGGGCTTTGGCCGCTGACGCTCATCTGTTTCGCGTTGCTCATCCAACTGATAAGCCAAGCGCCCAGCACCAAACGCGCTTTCATGCTCGGCTGGCTTTTCGGGGTCGGGCATTTCACCTTTGGCAATCAATGGATTGCGGTAGCCTTCACCTTTCAGGCGGCAATGCCGATCTGGCTCGGTTACATCGCAGTATTCGGGCTCGCGCTATATTTGGCGGTATATCCCGCATTGGCGGCGGCAGGGGCCTATTGGATCAATCACCGCACGACGAACGCCGTTCGTGGTTCCGGTGGAGATGACGCGAAGCAGAGGCCCACAGCCACCCTTCACCTCATCTTGGCCTTCGCAGGATTGTGGATCATCACCGAATGGCTGCGCAGTTGGGTCTTCACCGGCTATGTATGGAACCCGCTCAGTGTGATTATGGTCTCCATGCCCCCGCTGGCTGAGGCGGCGACATCCATTGGGACCTATGGGTTATCAGGTCTGGTCTGCTTAACGGCAGGCGCAATCGCCTATTGTTTAGGATATTGGCTACGGTCTATCCGTGACCATTGGAAAGATGGCAGTTGGCTGACATATTTCATGGGTGGCTTGCTTCTCTTCGCCTTTGGTTGCTTGGCGGTCTTTTCCAAATTCGTGCATTTCGGTCAGGAATCGAATTACGGACCCCCAGATGACGTGCCCACCCTGATCACCATCGCGCAACCCAATATCAGCCAAGCCGACAAATATGCGCCGGGCTATGACGCGATCAACTTTGCCAAGCTGGCGATGAACAGCCGCCCGATGCCCAATCAGGGCGCGCGTCTTATCTTTTGGCCTGAAGCCGCAATTCCGGATTATTTGGAAGACGGCTATCCCTATCGTTATTATCAGGGCCAGCCGGGCGAAAGCGCGTTCGGCGCGCGGGCGCGGCTGACGACGCTGATGGGTGACGGCGATGTTTTGGTCACGGGCGCAAACCGGCTGGTGATTGAAAAGGGCCAACTGGTCGCGGCGCGCAACAGCGTTTCGGCGATGAATGCTAACGGAAATATCTTGGGCCATTATGACAAGGCGCATCTTGTGCCTTATGGCGAATATCTGCCGATGCCTTGGTTGCTGCGGCCTTTGGGCTTGGCGCGATTGGTACCCGGAGACCTCGATTTCTGGCCCGGTCCCGGACCTCAGACGATGACAGTCATGCTGAACGGCAAGCCGGTCAAAATAGGCATCCAGATTTGCTACGAAATGATATTCTCCGGCCGAGTGACCGACCGCAAGAACCGGCCAGACTTTATCTTCAATCCGTCGAACGACGCGTGGTTCGGCACCATCGGCCCGCCACAGCATTTGGCACAGGCACGTCTTCGGGCAATTGAAGAAGGCTTACCCGTGGTGCGCGCCACACCAACCGGCATCAGCGCCGTCATCGATGCGAACGGCCGGATCGTCAAAAGCCTGCCGCTTGGAACATCTGGCCGGATCGACGCAGTTGTGCCGCAGGCAAAGGCGCCAACATTGTTCGCACGCTTCGGAAATACAGTGCCACTCGGCTTTGCAGGGCTGCTCATCGCCTGTGCGCTGTTACCCCTTGCCCGCCGCGCGCGTTCTCGCTAAGGGCGAAAAACGATATAAAGAATTCTTTATACGCAGACACAGCCAACAGACTGGAACAACCATGCGCGCAAATTACCTTTTCACTTCCGAATCCGTGTCCGAAGGGCACCCAGACAAGGTTTCGGACCAGATTTCCGACGCCATCGTCGACCTATTTCTTTCCAAAGACCCCGAAGCCCGCATCGCGTGCGAAACCCTGACCACGACTCAATTGGTCGTGCTTGCCGGTGAAATCCGTTGCAAAGGCGTCTATGAAGATGGCGCATGGGCACCCGGCGCGCAGGAAGAAATCGAAGCCACCGTTCGCCGTACCGTGAAAGAAATCGGTTACGAGCAGGATGGTTTCCATTGGGAAACATTCCGCTTTGAAAACAATCTGCACGGCCAATCCGCACACATCGCGCAAGGCGTTGATGCATCGGGCAACAAGGATGAAGGCGCTGGCGACCAGGGCATCATGTTCGGCTATGCCACCGACGAAACCCCCGACTACATGCCCGCGACGCTGTATTATTCGCACAAGATCCTCGAGCGCATGGCCGCCGACCGCCATTCGGGCAAGGCGCCGTTCCTTGAACCCGATGCCAAGAGCCAGGTGACGCTCGCTTACGAAAACGAAGTGCCGGTGCGCGCCACCGCGCTCGTCGTCTCGACGCAGCATGCGCCCGACTATTATTTCCACGGCGGCGAAGGCGATCCGGCGAAGTATGCCAAGCTGCGCGACTATGTCATCGGCGTGTTCAACGATGTGCTGCCCAAGGGCTTCATCACCAAGGACACCGTCATCCACGTCAACCCGACCGGCCGCTTCGAAATCGGTGGCCCTGATGGCGACGCTGGCGTGACCGGCCGCAAGATCATCGTTGATACCTATGGCGGTGCCGCCCCGCACGGCGGCGGCGCCTTCAGCGGCAAGGACCCGAGCAAGGTCGACCGCAGCGCGGCCTACGCGGCCCGCTACGTGGCCAAGAACATCGTCGCCGCCGGCCTCGCCAAGCTGACCCATTCGCCCGGCCTGATGATGACCGATGGCGAGGCCTATCTGGTCGAACAGCCGGTCCCTATCGGCCCGCGCGGCTATGACGACCGCAAGGCAGCCGGCTACCTGCCCTTCTCGCGCTTCTTTGACAGCAGTGTGTGGACCGGGCGCCGCCACGCCATCGTGTCGCGCGACGGCCGATGCCTGATCCGGAGACGTTGCATCGCACCAACGGCTTAGCCGGTGCGCCTTTCCAGTCAGGTGGTTAATTTTGACAATCGAGCGGGCTTGCGCGCAAGCCCACGAGAAGCCTTGGGGTGCAAACCTAAGCTCAAGCTGCCGCCGCATGTGCATAT
>CALDKP010000115.1 GCA_937898535.1 uncultured Sphingomonadales bacterium
TACGAGATACAAGCTAGTGACTGGAGTTCAGACGTGTGCTCTTCCGATCTCGGACAGACAGGGTGGATGCCGGACTGGTTTCGCGCTGGCTTGCAACCTTTGACCGGGATGCGCCAAGCGATGGCAATGTCCCGCAGGGGTTGCACTGGTGCCTATGTCTGCCGGATGCTGCGACGGCAAAGCTGGGCCCCGATGGGCATCCGTTGCGCGATGATGGCGTAGAAAGTTTCCTACCCCCAGTGCCGCTGCCGCGCCGCATGTGGGCATCCAGCAAAGTAGAATTTTTGAAACCGTTGCAAATTGGCGCGGTCGTCACGCGGACGTCGCGCATATTGTCGATATCCGAAAAGTCCGGCAATTCCGGCCAACTGGTTTTTGTCGATGTCGCGCATGAAACCTCCACTGAAAACGGATTGGCTGTGCGCGAAGTGCAAAGTATCGTGTATCGCGAAGCCGCGGGATTAGAAACGCCGCTATCGCCACCTGTGGAAAGCGCGTGCAGCTTTGATGCCAATGGCTGGGACGGTCAGCGCGTTGTTGTGCCAAATGAGCCGATGCTTTTTCGCTATTCCGCGCTCACTTTCAACAGCCACCGCATCCACTACGACCTGCCATATGCCCGCGATGAAGAGCGCTATCGCGGGCTTGTGGTCCATGGTCCGCTGACAGCGAGTTTGCTACTGGACCTTGCCCGCCGGGCGTTGGGAGACAACGCGTTAGCCAGTTTCGCATTCCGGGGTCTATCTCCAGCGATCTGCGGAGAGGCCTTGCATCTCGTGATGCGGGGATCAGGCAACGATATTGAAATGGGCGCCTATGCAGGCGACGGACGACAGATCATGGCCGCTTCGGCGCAGGGACGTAATTGAAATGACAGAGAGTGAAAATACCGCCGAAATCCGCCGCTCTGTTCAGGCATTATGCGCCGATTTTCCGGGAGCATATTGGCGGGAAAAAGACAGCGCACGCGCCTATCCGGGCGAATTTGTCGATGCGCTGACCAAGGCCGGGTTCCTCGCTGCGTTGATACCGGAGGCTTATGGTGGGTCAGGGCTCACACTGTCTGACGCGGCCATTATCATGGAGGAAATTCAAGCCTCAGGCTGCAACGGCGCGTCGGCGCATGCACAAATGTACATCATGAACACGTTGTTGAAATATGGCAGCGAAGAACAGAAGCAGGAATATCTGCCACGTATCGCGACAGGCGAGCTGCGCCTGCAGGCCTTTGGTGTTTCTGAACCGACCAGCGGCACCGACACGCTTTCCTTGCGGACGGTGGCTGTGCGGGACGGTGACGAATATGTCATCAATGGCCAAAAATTATGGACGAGCCGTGCCGAATATTCCGACCTGATGATGTTGCTCGCGCGCACGACGCCGCGTGAAGAGGTGGCAAGTAAGACGGAGGGACTCTCGGTTTTCCTCATCGATATGCGCAAAGTGGTCGGAAACGGCATGACCATCAAGCCAATCCGCACGATGATGAACCATTCAACGACCGAAGTCTTCTTTGACGATATGCGTATCCCCGCGTCAGCCTTGGTCGGCGAAGAAGGCAAGGGTTTCCGCTACATCCTGTCGGGCATGAATGCCGAGCGTATCCTCATTGCCGCCGAGTGCATTGGTGACGCCAAATGGTTTATCAAAAAAGCCAGCGATTATGCCAGCGAGCGCAAGGTCTTTGGCCGCGCTATTGGCCAGAACCAAGGCGTGCAGTTTCCCATCGCGCGCTGCTACGCACAAATGTGCGCAGCGGAACTGATGGTGCATCATGCAGCGCAGGTATTTGACGCTGGAGGCAACCCGGGCGCGGAGGCAAATATGGCAAAGCTCCTTGCGTCAGAAGCCAGCTGGGCGGCCGCGGACATGTGCGTGCAAACGCATGGTGGCTTTGGCTTTGCTGAAGAATATGACGTCGAACGCAAGTTCCGTGAAGCACGGCTTTACACCGTGGCCCCGATCAGCACCAACCTGATCCTAAGCTATCTCGCCGAGCATGTTCTCGGTCTTCCGCGCAGCTATTGATTGACATGATTTCGGACATGAAAATCGACAGCACAGCCGCCTCATCAGTCAATAAAGGCCCAATGGATGAATTTTGAACTCGCCGAAGAACATCGGATGTTAAAGGATCTGGTCCGCAAATTTGTGGACACCCAACTGGTGCCGCTCGAAGCTGAGGTTCTGGCGCGCGATACCGCAGGCAAAGGCAGCTATCTGACCAAGGATGAACAGGCCAAGGTTGATGCCGTTCACGCCGAAGCGGGCGGTGTCGGCGGCGAGCGCTCGGTCCACGACCTCGTCGGACAGCCCGCGCTTGGCCTGGGCGGCGCGCAATCCGCACCGGCTGCGCCGACTGGTTATCAGCAATACCTTGCTGCACGCCGAATACCGCTGGCATTTCTGGGCGCGGGTCTGGCGCTCCCGTTTCGGCGAACTGTCGATGCGGGCCTTTGACTGGCCGCTGTTCGGTCGCGCCGCCCTCGGCCTCACCTTGCGCCAGGGCGGGCCGGGCCTGTCGCAGCAGCAGATAGACGACACCTTTGCCAATTTCCATCCGACGGCACGCGCCCAGGTACTGCGCATCTATCGCGAAGCGGATCCGGAAAAATTCGCCGCCTGGACCCAGCCGCTGCTGGCAGCGATCGCGGTGCGGCCGACGCGGGTGATCTGGGGAATGCTCGACCCCTTCATCCCGCTGAAATTCACGCGCAGCTTCGGCCTGGCCGAAGTCCGCGTGATTCCGGAAGCAGGGCACTGGGGAGCGCTTGAAGCGCCCGACCGGATGGCCGACCTGGTCGAGGAACACCTGTCCGCGTCCTGAGCGGGGTTTGACCTTGCAGCGCCGCAAAACTAGAATATTGAGTTCACGGGGCTGGTCGCGTTGGTGTGCCGTTGCGATCGAGCCTTACAAAAGCAAATAGACGATTACATTTTTCTTTGGAGCATCAAGCATGTACGCAGTCATCAAGACTGGTGGCAAGCAGTACCGGGTGACCCCGGGCGAGTCCCTCAAGGTGGAAACGATCGTCGCCAATGTCGGCGATACGGTCAGCTTCAGCGAAGTGCTGATGGTTGCCGATGGCGACGCCATCACCATCGGTGCGCCGATCGTCACCGGTGCCGTCGTCAAGGCCGAAGTCACGGCCCACGGCCGCGGCGACAAGATCCGCATCATCAAGCACCGCCGCCGCAAGCATTACCACAAGGAAATGGGCCACCGTCAGAATTACACGGCGATCACGATCAAGGAGATCGTCGCCTAAGGGCGGCGTTCTCAGCGCAGGAGTACAGAAATGGCACACAAGAAAGCAGGCGGATCAACCCGTAACGGTCGCGATTCGCAGTCCAAGCGCCTCGGCGTCAAGCGCTTCGGCGGCGAAGCCGTCATCGCCGGCAACATCATCATCCGCCAGCGCGGCACCAAGTGGCACCCCGGCGAGAACGTCGGCATGGGCAAGGATCACACCCTGTTCGCG
>CALDKP010000116.1 GCA_937898535.1 uncultured Sphingomonadales bacterium
AGTAAGCGATCAGTTGGGCAAAGCTGAAACCGCTTTGGCCATCTCGCTCTTGCCAAAAGATGCCGCCGATGACCGGCCCGCCATGCTTGAAATCCGTGCCGGCACAGGCGGTGATGAAGCTGCGTTGTTTGCCGGTGACTTGTACCGCATGTACGAACGCTATGCGGCGGGGCAGGGGTGGAAGATCGAACCTATTTCCGTGAGCGCGTCCGATGTGGGTGGGTTCAAGGAAGTTGTTGTCGCGATCAAGGGCAATGGCGTTTTCGCCAAGCTAAAATATGAAAGCGGTGTGCACCGTGTGCAGCGCGTACCTGTCACCGAAAGCGGCGGCCGCATTCACACCAGCGCAGCTACCGTCGCGGTGCTGCCGGAGCCGACCGAAGTGGATATCCAGATCGAGGCGCGCGACCTGAAAATCGACGTGTACCGTGCGTCGGGTGCAGGCGGACAGCACGTCAACACCACGGACTCGGCCGTGCGCATTACCCACTTGCCGACAGGCATTGTGGTGACCTGCCAAGACGGGCGCAGCCAGCACAAGAACAAAGACCAAGCGATGCAGGTGTTGCGCGCACGCATGTACGAAAAAGAGCGCGAGGAAGCCCAAGGTGCGGAGGCCGAGGCGCGCAAAGCAATGGTTGGCTCAGGCGACCGTTCGGAACGCATCCGCACCTATAACTTTCCGCAAGGCCGCGTGACCGACCACCGGATCAACCTGACGCTGCATAAGCTTCCGGAGATATTGGAGGGCGGCGGCCTTGGTGAATTGGTCGCGGCGTTGATCGCCGAGGATCAGGCGGAGCGCATGGCGGGTCTGTCCGATTAGTCCTTTAATCTCTCTACCGTCATCCTGAACTCGTTTCAGGATAACGCACCGCCGTTGCCTGTTATCCTGAAACAAGTTCAGGATGACGAAATGACGTTAGGTGGCTTCAGACCACCAAACGCCCATGGTCCAACTTCGGCAACACATAACGTGCAAACATGTCGCATTCGTTGATGTGCGGGTACCCCGACAAAATGAACGCTTCGATGCCGACAGCGCGATATGCCTCGATTTTGGCCAGCACTTGGTCCGGGTCGCCAACGATCGCAGCGCCGCAGCCTGAACGTGCACGGCCAATTCCGGTCCACAGATTATCTTCCAAATATCCGTCGTTCGCTTCTGATTGCGCGCGCAATTCGGCCTGATGCGCCACGCCGAAGGTTTGCGTATCCAAGGATTTGTTGCGAATTGCTTCGCCTTGCTGCGCATCCAGCTTGGACAAGAGACGGTCCGCATAGGCCCGGGCTTCAGCTTCGGTTTCACGCACGATGACATGCGCGCGGAAGCCATATTTTAACGTCCGTCCAAATTTTGCTGCGCGCGCGGTCATGTCTTCGACAAGGTCCTTTGCGCCCTGAACCGTTTCTGGCCACATTAAATACACATCGCAACCTTCAGCAGCAGCGTCCTTTGCCGCGGGCGATAGACCGCCGAAATATAGCGGCGGGCATTTGCCGCTAACGGTCTTCATGCGGGGCGGATCGAGATCGATTTTATAATGTTCGCCATCAATCGACAGATGCTCGCCGTTCAACAATGTCTTGAGGATCTGCATCGCCTCAACCGTCCGGCGATAGCGCGGCTCGCTGTCCATCTTGTCACCCGGCAAGTCAGACGAGATGATATTGACGTTCAACCGTCCACCCGAAATCTGGTCAAGCGTGGCAATCTGTCGCGCCAATTGTGGTGGCCAGCTTTCGCCAATACGTACCGCCATCAGCAATTTGATGCGTGTTGTCAGCGCGGCAATGGCGCTGGCAAAAGCGGTGGTATCCAACCCGAGCGCGTAGCCCGAGGGGAGCAATATATTGTCGAACCCGCCCTTTTCAGCAGCGAGCACGATATTGCGGCAATGCTCCCAACTCGACGCCAACATGGGATCGGGCAGCCCAAGAAATTCATAATCATCGTCGCATAATGCGGAGAACCAGCTGACTTCGATTGGATTGCTCATGGCAGGGGAACTCCTCGCGCGGCGACCAATACGCTGTACCAATCAGCGCGGGTCCATTTGATTTTGAAGGCATCAGCAGCCTCAATGATGCGTGCCGGGTTTTGCGAGCCGACAATCGGGATTGGGCGGGCGGGGTGCGCCATAATCCAGCTATAGGCCGCTGCCGTCCGCGACACGCCATGCGCTGCAGCAACGCCCGACAGGGCTGCCGCTACATTTTGTTCGCGTGTATTGCCGGGATCGCCGATGCGACCGCCGCCAACGGCAGGACGAGTGCCGTCCGGCGCGACAAGGCGGTCCCGTCGGGTTTCATGACGCCACTTCCAGCGCCTGCGGCGCGGCACTGGCGGCGGTGTATGGCAACGCCCAGGTCGCCGCGGGTGGCAGCTACGGCTCCAGCAGCGGCGTGAATACGATCCACAGCAATCTCGACAGCTACAACAAGTACACCGAGAAGGCCGGCGCCACCGCCA
>CALDKP010000117.1 GCA_937898535.1 uncultured Sphingomonadales bacterium
GGTGGGCAGTTCCGGGTGCCTGGCGAGATAGGCTTCCAGGGCATCTGCCGTGGCATCGGGCTGGTGGATCAGGGGGGTGCCGGGCTTGAGGGCGGCGCGGAAGAGGTCAGCCACGATCTCGTAATGGGTACAGCCGAGGATGGCCCGGTCCGGAGCCCTGCCGATCCGGGCCGTGATGGCCTTCACATGGCCCTCGATCACCCGGGACATGTCCTCGGGGCTGGCTCCGGTCTCGATCAGGCCGGCCAGTTCGGGGCAGGGCTCGGAAAAGACCGCCACATCGTCGCGGCGCTTGTCGATCTCGATCTCATAGACCCGGGACCGGGCCGTGGCGGGGGTGGAAAAGACCGCCAGGATCTCAAGGACCTCGATCTTCTCGCCGCTGCGATCCCGTTCCTGTTCCCAGGACATGCCGGTGGCGGCCTCGATGGTCGGGACAATGATGCCAAGGATATTGACCGGCCGCCCGATCGCCTTGCGATAGCCCGGCAGCCAGGTCTGCTGCAGGCGACGCAGGGCCACCCCGGAGGCCGTATTGCAGGCCAGGACCACCAGATTGCAGCCGGCCTCGAACAGGCGCTCGCATCCGGCCCGGGTGAGATCGACGATCTCCTCCCCGCCGCGGCCGCCATAGGGGGTATTGGCCTGGTCCGCCAGATAGACGAAATCGGCCTGGGGCATACGCTCCACCAGGGCCCGGTGGATCGACAGGCCGCCGATCCCTGAATCAAAGACGCCAATGCTCATGGCCAAAGGTTTATCGAGCCCCCGTCGCCCCGTCGAGGTTCGTCTCGTGACGGTCCTGTAAGGTGACGCGTGAGGGTGCGAGGGTTAAGGTCGGTGCCAAACCTGATCTGGAGTTCCCATGAAGAGGCGTAGTTTCCTGGCTGCATCCGGCGCGATCGCCGCCAGCTCCCTGTTACCCACCCTTGGACAGGCCCAGACAGCCAATCCCCTGGTCGCCCCCTGGACGGGTCCGTTCGGCGGGGTGCCGGCCTTTGACAAGGTCAGGGTGGAGGACTTCGCCCCGGCCATGGAGGCCGCCATGGCCGCGAACCGCGCCGAGATCGCCGCAATTGCTGCCAATCCGGCCCCGGCCAGTTTCGAAAACACCATTGTCGCCCTGGAGCGTTCCGGCGCAGCCCTGGACCGCGTCGGGACCTATATGGGGATCTGGTCCGGAACCCTGTCTACCCCGGCCATGCAGGCCGTGGAACGGGACATGGCACCCAAGGAGTCGGCCCATAGCGATGCCATCATCCAGAATGCGGCCCTCTTTGCCCGCATCCAGGCGGTCTATGATGCCAGGGAAACGGCCGGCCTGACCCCGGAGCAGCAGCGCCTGACCTGGCTCTACTGGAACCGGTTTGTCCGCGCCGGGGCGCGGCTGTCGCCGGAGGCCAAGCTGAGGGTTGCGGCCATCAATGCCGAGCTGGCGGGCCTGTTCACGGCCTTCAGCCAGAACCTGCTGGCCGATGAGACCAACTATGTCCTCTATCTGCGCACCGAGTCCGAACTGGGCGGCCTGCCGCAGGATATCCGGGACGCGGCGGCTGCGGCGGCCAAGGCCCGGGGTCATGAGGGGGAATGGGCCATCCTCAATACCCGCTCCTCTGTCGATCCCTTCCTGACCTATTCCACCCGCCGCGATCTTCGCGAAAAGGTCTGGAAGACCTTCTACAGCCGTGGCGACAATGGCGATGCCCACGACAATAACGGCCTGATCCGCAAGATCCTGAAGCTACGGGTCGAGCGCGCCCGCCTGCTGGGCTATCCCACCCACGCCCATTTCCGCCTCGAAAACGCCATGGCCCGGACCCCGGAAAACGCCATGGACCTGATGCTGCGGGTCTGGCCTTCGGCCATTGCCCGGGTGAAGGAGGAGGTGGCCGAGATGCAGGCCGTCGCCGACAAGGAAAAGGCGGCCCTGCGGATCGAGCCCTGGGACTATCGCTTCTATGCCGAGAAGGTCCGGGCCGAGCGCTACGATCTCGATATGAACGTGGTCAAACCCTATATGCAGCTGGAAAAGCTGCGCGAGGGCATGTTCTGGGCCGCTGGCGAACTCTATGGCTTCAGCTTCCACCTCGTGAGCGACCTGCCGGTCCAGCACCCCGATGTCCGGGTCTGGGAGGTCAAGGGATCGTCCGGCCAGCATGTGGGTCTGTGGTATTTCGACCCCTATGCCCGACCGGGCAAGCGTTCCGGGGCCTGGATGAATGCCTATCGTCCCCAGGAAACCCATGCCGGGGTGGTGACCACCATCGTTTCCAACAATTCCAACTTCGTCAAAGGGGCTCCCGGCGAGCCCGTCCTGATCTCCTGGGATGATGCGGAGACCATGTTCCACGAATTCGGCCACGCCCTGCATGGACTGAACTCGGCCGTGACCTATCCCTCCCTGTCCGGCACCGCCGTGGCCCGGGACTATGTGGAATTCCCGAGCCAGGTGAACGAGCACTGGCTGCCGACGCCCCAGGTGCTCAACCGCTTTGCCCTGCACGTCGAGACCGGCAAGCCGATCCCCGCAGACCTGGTGGCCAAGATCGAAAAGGCCCACACCTTCCGCCAGGGCTTTGATGTCACCGAATATCTGGCCTCGGCCCTGATCGACATGAAGCTGCACCTGGCCGGGGACGCTGACATCGATCCCGACGCCTTCGAGCGTGACGAGCTGAACAAGCTCGGCATGCCCAGGGAACTGCCCATGCGCCACCGCACCCCGCAGTTCGGCCACGTCTTTGCCTCGGACGGCTATTCCGCCGGCTATTACAGCTATCTCTGGTCCGAAACGATGGATGCCGACACATGGGCGGCCTTCACGGAAAAGGGCGATGTGTGGGACAAGGAAACAGCGGAACGGTTCCGGTCGATGTTGCTGGCAACGGGCAATGAAACCGACCGGATCGAAGCCTATCGCGCATTCCGTGGTCGTGATCCTGATGTGAAATATATCATGAAAAAACGCGGTTTTCCAACCGGCGAATAACGCTTTTTCAGATTAAAATGGGGGCTGCGCAGGTGAAAATCTGCGCAGCCCTTTTTTGTTGTAATTTTCCAAAAGCGATATAAATATGATATCATCTTTTTAGGGAGATTATGATGACCGATGATTCTGCAAATAATCTGAATGCAAGCCGCGAGGTCGCCGCGCGCAGCTTTAACGGCTATGTGATGTTGCTCGTCCTTATGGGGAGCATGCTTTGGTTTGGTTGGGCGATGTCGAGTGTCATACCTGATGAACCGAATGCGGATTTCCTTGGCATGGGGCTAAGCATCGCTGTTTTCCTTTTCGTCTCGAGCGGCTTTTACATGCTTCAACCTAATCAAGGCGTCGCGCTGACATTGTTCGGCGCATATAAGGGCACGGACCGGAACGAAGGCTTGCGTTGGACTTGGCCCTGGATTGCCAAGGCCAAGATATCGCTACGCGCGAACAACCTGATTTCCGAAAAGATCAAAGTAAACGACTTGCGCGGTAACCCCATTGAGATGGCGGCGCAGGTTGTGTGGCGTGTGACGGACACTGCGCAAGCGTTGTTCGACGTCGATGATTATAAGGCGTTCGTGCTCGCCCAGATTGAGGCAGCGGTCCGCACGATCGGCGCACGCTACCCCTATGATGACTTCACGCATCAGGAAGTGACGTTGCGCGGTAATCATGACCAAGTTGGCGGCGAATTGCGGCTGGAGTTGATGGAACGTTTGCGCGTTGCAGGCATCACCGTGGACGAATGTGGCTTCACCCATTTGGCCTATGCGCAGGAAATCGCTGGTGCCATGCTGCGTCGTCAACAGGCCGAGGCAGTCGTTGCCGCGCGCAAGACCTTGGTTGAGGGCGCAGTCGGCATGGTCGAAATGGCGCTTGAGATGCTGTCGGCAAAAAATGTGGTCGAATTGGACGACGAACGTCGCGCCGCCATGGTCTCGAACCTCATGGTCGTTCTGTGCGGTGAACGAGATACACAACCTGTGGTCAACACCGGTACATTGTACAGCTAGGCCAGCGGCGTGTCTGCTCCGTCCAAAAAAGCTTTTCCGCTCCGTCTCGATCCAGCGCTTTTTGCTGCGGTCGAGCGGTGTGCGGCCGCCGATTTCCGCAGCGCAAATGCCGAAATTGAGGTATTGCTGCGCGAGGCACTCGCCAAGCGCGGGGTGAAGGTTGGCGTCAGCGAAACGCCAAAACGCGGGCGACCGCCAAAGGAGGTTTGAGATGCGCGATGAAGAAAAACCCTTCGTCTATTATAAGTCGGGATCAGGTGTTAAAATATCTCCGCGCAACGCTGCGGGCTGGCGGGCCTTTGCCGTTTGGATGCTCGCATTATTCTGCGCGACGGGCGCCTTTGTCTGGGTCAGCATAGTTGCGGATGAAGCGGGATGGAATGACCGCATTATTCTGCTGTTTCTGACATTGCCGTTTCTGCTTGTCACTGGCGTCTGGGCGCTGGTGATGTTTCGGTATATGAAGGCACGTAGCGAGATTGTCGACGTAGACAGTCTGTTGCAAATAAAGCGTGATATTGACCGCACTGATAAGCCGGAGCGGCGTTGAATGCGGAGGAGCTTAAGATGCTACATCTGTTTCTGGAAAAGGGCCCTTGGTTTCGGGCGAAGCGTTTCGGATATGGGGCTGGCCTGCCGTTCAAGTGGCAGGGATGGGTCGTGCTCGGCTTGTATGTCTTGGCGATGACTGGCTTGGGGCTGCTCGCGGACAATGATAAAGCGATACCCACAATAGTGACGGTCGCGCTCATGCTGATCGTTACCGGTATTTTCCTCGTCATCGTCCGCAACCACACCGAGGGTGGCTGGAAATGGCGCGGGCTTTAAGACTTAACGCAGCGCTTCATCCAACAACCGCGCGAGCCTGATACCGCCGCGTTCAACCTGTTGCCGCAGGGCCGCGCGTGATGCAGCGACGTCGGCTTCATCGATCACCACGGGCGCGGGTGGCTTTGCGCCACATGGGTCACTATCGACCGCGCGGGGATAGGCAATCGCCTTCGATATGGCCCAATTCTCCTCGCTCCACAGCTGGGCATTGCCCTGTTTGACAGCTGCTTTCTCCGCTGGCGTAAAACGGCGTACAATCGCCGGCGCGGCAGACAGCGCGCGGTCGGCCAGCAAGCCATCCCACACCGAATGCAAATTATATCCCCGCATGATGCCATATGTGGTTTTCAGATCGTTGCCGCCGCGGTCTGCACGGTCACCGGCGTGCAATGGCTGGTGAATGTCCCCCACAAAATGCACGAGAAAAGCCAGCGCCTGCAAACGGAGATGCGCAGGCAGCGCCTTGTTCGACAGCAACGCGAGGTTACGGTCGATCTGCGCCGACACGCAGTTTCCGTCGGCGCAAGCGCTTTTCACATCGAACGGCTTGCAGATGTCGACATTCTGATAATGCCAGCTGTTGGTATATCCCCAGCGACGGCGATCGCCTTTGATGCAATCGGCCCAGACGCTGGCATCGGCAATGTTGCGCATTGCGCATTTTGGCGTGCCGAGCATGGGTGCCGCGCGCAACAGACGTTGCATATTTGCGCGTGCATTGGCGGACATATTGGCCTGCGCAATGTGCGCCACGGTTTCATGGCCATATTCCCAATATGCCTGGGCAGGGGCAAGCGGCGCGAAAAGGACGAGAAGAGCGATAATCCAGCGTTTCATGTGCGCGCCATAGTGTTAACCATACATAATTCAAAGCGCTACTCTTGTGTCGTACGTACAGGATGATGATTGCGGGAATATTCCAAGCCGCCTATATCGCCCAAATGTCTTCCATTCGCCCTTGGCGCGATATCGCGCGTCGTCAGTCCCGCCAAATCATGGTGGGTAATGTCCCTGTTGGTGGAAATGCCCCGATTGCGGTGCAAACCATGACCAATACGCTGACCAGCGATGCCGCGGCGACCATCGACCAAATCCGCCGCTGCGAAGATGCCGGGGTCGATATCATTCGCGTGTCCTGTCCTGATGTCGAAAGCACCGCTGCGCTGAAACAAATTGTGCGCGCGGCCAATGTGCCCATCGTCGCCGACATTCATTTCCATTACAAACGCGCGCTTGAGGCGGCGGACGCTGGCGCTGCGTGCTTGCGGATTAACCCGGGCAATATCGGTTCATCAGAACGCGTGAAAGATGTCGTCAACGCGGCCAAGGCCAATGGCTGCGCCATCCGTATCGGCGTGAACGCCGGATCCTTGGAAAAGGACTTGCTCGAAAAATATGGCGAGCCCTGCCCGGAAGCGCTGATCGAAAGCGCGCTTGACCATATCAAACTGCTGCAGGACCATGATTTCCACGAATATAAGGTCGCGGTAAAAGCGTCCGACGTGTTCCTTGCGGTTGCGGCCTATATGGGGCTGGCCGAGGCGGTTGATTGCCCGCTGCACCTTGGGATTACTGAGGCGGGCGGATTGATTGGCGGCACAGTCAAATCATCGATCGGCATGGGCAATATGCTCTGGGCCGGAATTGGCGACACTATCCGCGTCAGCCTGTCCGCGGAACCCGAAGAGGAAGTCCGCGTCGGCTATGAAATCCTCAAAGCATTGGGCCTGCGCACCCGCGGTGTCCGCGTGGTCAGCTGCCCCAGCTGCGCCCGCCAAGGTTTCGACGTCATCCGCACCGTGCAAAAGCTGGAAGACGCGCTCAGCCATATCAAGACCCCCATGTCGCTCTCGGTGCTTGGCTGCGTGGTCAACGGCCCCGGCGAAGCGCGCGAAACCGATATCGGCATCACCGGCGGCGGCAATGGCAAGCACATGGTCTATCTGTCGGGCGTCA
>CALDKP010000118.1 GCA_937898535.1 uncultured Sphingomonadales bacterium
TGGGCGTGTGCAACGGCTGCCAGATGATGTCGCAGCTCAAGCCTCTCATCCCCGGCGCGGAGGCGTGGCCGCGCTTCGTGCGCAACGAGAGCGAGCAGTTCGAAGCTCGGCTGTCGCAGGTGCAGGTGCTGGCCTCGCCCTTGGGGGATGGTTTGACTGGTTTGTCGCGCCTTTTGGCGGGGGCCGGGCAGACGCGTTACAAGTTGCGGGCCACGGGTGCCCCGTTTGAGGCCAAGGACAAGCTCAAGGCACGGGGTTACCGCTGGGACGGCGAAGGCCGAGTCTGGTGGTGCAGTGTGGGTTCAGACGCCTTGTTGGATGCCGAATGTGGCTGGCTGCGCGACGAAGTGTATGGACGACGCAGCGCCCGGGTGATGCTGGAGGCCTTGGACAGCTTGGTGCAGTTTTCCAGCCGTCCGGGCTTGCAGACCGAACGCCCCTTGTAGGGGTCTTGCCCTCGGGGTGAATGCGGGTGGTCTGCGAATGGTCAATCGCGGCTTGCAGCATCTCGCGCTCTGGCGAGAACCAGAAGCCGTTATAGATAAGCTCGGCATATTTCGGCATCAGCTCATCCTTAAGATGCGCTGCGCCGCGATCGAGCGTGATGCTTTCAATACCGCGATGTGCACGGGCATAAATCTCGCCACCGGGCGTTTCATACATGCCGCGCGATTTCATGCCGACGAAGCGGTTCTCGACCAGATCAAGGCGGCCAATACCATGCTTACGACCAAGATCATTCAGCGCAGCGAGCAACGTCGCGGGCGACATCGCTTCGCCGTTCAGCGCGACGCCGTCGCCCTTTTCAAAATCGATGGTGATATATTCAGGTGTGTCGGGCGCATCCTCTGGATTGACGGTGCGCGAGTATACATAATCGGGCGTTTCGTCCCACGGGTCCTCAAGCACTTTGCCTTCGGACGAGGTGTGCAACAGATTGGCGTCGGTCGAAAACGGGCTTTCGCCGCGCTTGTCCTTGGGCACAGGAATCTGGTGTTGCTCCGCCCATTCGATCAGCCGTGTCCGGCTCGTCAGGTCCCACTCACGCCAAGGGGCAATCACCTTGATATCGGGGTTCAGCGCATAAGCCGAAAGTTCGAACCGCACCTGATCATTGCCCTTGCCCGTTGCGCCATGCGCAATCGCGTCCGCACCGGTTTCGGCGGCAATCTCGATCAACCGCTTGGAAATGAGCGGACGGGCAATCGATGTGCCCAACAAATAATCGCCTTCATAACGCGCATTGGCGCGCATCATCGGGAAAACGAAATCGCGCACAAATTCTTCGCGCAAATCATCAATGTAGATATGGTGATCAGGCACGCCCATCAGCACAGCCTTGTCGCGTGCTGGCCCAAGCTCTTCGCCCTGCCCTAAATCGGCGGTGAAGGTAACGACTTCGCAGCCATATTCCACCTGTAGCCATTTCAGGATGACGCTGGTGTCGAGCCCGCCCGAATATGCGAGGACGACTTTTTTAACGCTGTCTTTGGTCATGTCATTTTCCGAAGCTGAATATCCGCCGCGCGCCTAACAGCTTAGGCGGGGTTCGACAACTCCCACAACTGCCAAAGCCCCAGAAAGAGGAACATCGACGCCGCAATCATGTGCACAATGCGTAGCGAAACCTTTTCCACCAGCTTCTCGCCCAGATAGACCGCAGGGACATTGGCGATCATCATGCCCAATGTTGTTCCGGCCGCAACCACCAGCACCGCATGATATTGCGCGCCAAGTGCGATCGTTGCGACTTGTGTTTTATCGCCCATCTCGACGAAGAAAAACGCGATTGTCGTGGCAACAAATGCCCCGCGCTGCGACGCGACTTTTATATCGTCATCGACCTTGTCGGGAATAAGCGTCCACGCCGCCATTGCGATGAAACCAATGGCCACCGCGATGCGAAATGTCTCGCTCATGAAGATACTGGCGAGCGCACTGCCCGCCCAAGCCGCGAGCGCGTGATTGGCAATTGTCGCGACAAAAATGCCTGCGATGACCGGCAGCGGCTTTTTGAACCGTGTCGCCAGCAATATGGCGAGCAGCATTGTCTTGTCGCCGATTTCGGCAACGGCAACAAGCAAGGTAGATGCAAAGAAAATTTCCATAATGCTTTCCGGATCAGGCAGTTAAAAACGCAATGCCACCCACAACCCCGCCCGACCGGAACGGATTGCAGATGCCATGCGATAAGGCAAAGATGCGAGCGGTCGAGAGATAATGATGATTATCGGGCGATCAACAATGTTGCGTCGGCTGATATTTCAATCGCGATTGGGCCGTCCACGACCAAGCAGTCGCCCACTGTTGCTATTTCGTGTGCCACCGAAACTGTCCCCGTCAGTGGTACAATCCAACAGTTGCCGGCTAAATCAAGCGCATCAATCTGACTTTGATCATCGACATACCAAAGCTGGAAATGTGGTCCATCGACCATCTGCTGCCCGCCGATAATGCGGCCCGATCGCGCATCGCGATACGGCGTTGCAACAGACACGGCGGCACCGTCATCCAAATGCAGTTCGCGTGGCCGGCCATAGTCGAACAAGCGATAGGTTATGTCGGCGAATTGCTGCACTTCAACAAGCGTGATGCCCGCCCCAATCGCGTGCACCGTTCCTGCGGGAATATAATAATAATCGCCAGCCGAAACGGGCTTCCAATCCATCAGCGCTTCAATCTCGCCCGAAAGCGACGCCGCCCGCAAGGCTTCCGCGCTCAGATCCTGGTGCGTGCCAATGCCCAACACGGCACCGGGTTCTGCGTCCACCACAAACCAGCATTCTTCCTTGCCGGATTGCAACCCGCGATCGCGCGCTTGCATGTCGTTGGGATGCACCTGAATGGACAGTTTTTCGGAAGTAAAAAGCCATTTCACCAATATCGGCAGCGGGTCGCCATCGGCATTTTCATACCAAATCTCGCCAATACGGCGGTCGCCCATATCGCCAAATTGCGCCGGGATGTCTGTGCGGCCCCATGGCTTTTCAACAAGATGCTTTGTCAGTTTCATAGGCACGCCGTTATCAGCAATTAAACGCTTTTGCACCGCCCAAACTATCGCTAGGGAGGCGAGAACAACAAAAATATCTCCCCAGGCACCACGTCCCACTGGAGCCAAAATAATGACTGAATATGTAACCCGCGCAAACCTGCAGGTCGCCGATGAACTCGCGCTTTTCGTTGAAAGCCGCGCGCTGTCGGGCACAGGCATAGCCGCCGACGCTTTATGGTCGGGGCTTTCCGATATTCTCGCGCGGTTTGTGCCGGTTAATCGCGCACTGCTTGCCAAGCGCGACGCGCTGCAAACGCAGATTGATGCTTGGCACAAGGCCAATCCCGGACCGATCAGCGATATGCCGGCCTATCAGGCATTTTTGCGCGACATTGGCTATCTCGTGGCTGAACCAGCCCCCTTTGCCATTGGCACGCAAAATGTCGACGCCGAAATCGCGACGATGGCGGGGCCGCAGCTTGTTGTGCCCAGCCTGAACGACCGCTTCGTTTTGAACGCCGCCAATGCCCGTTGGGGCAGCCTGTATGATGCTTTATATGGCACTGACGCGCTCGATGCGCCGCCCGCCCGCGCAGGCGGCTATGATGCGTCACGCGGTGCGGCCGTCATCGCCTATGCGCGCAATTTCCTGAACCACAGCATCCCCAGTTGGGAAGCCGTTTTGTCGGGCGGGACATCCGATTTCTTCGTCGCGCAAACCGCATCGGGTGCCACAAAACGCTATCTGTTCAAACAGAATGGCCTGCATATCGAGATATTGGTTGATCCCGCGCACCCCATCGGCGCGACCGACGAACTGCATATCGCCGATGTCATCCTTGAAGCTGCGCTGACCACCATCATCGATCTGGAAGACTCGGTCGCAGCCGTGGACGCGCAGGACAAGGTTGCGGCTTATACCAACTGGCTCGGCCTGATGCGCGGAGATCTGGTCGCGTCGTTTGACAAGGGCGGACGGACAATGACCCGCGCGCTCGAGGCGGACCGCAATTATGACGGCCTCTCCCTTGCTGGCCGCAGCCTGATGTTCGTGCGCAATGTTGGGCATCTGATGACCAACCCGGCGGTGCTGCTGCCCGATGGCAGCGAAGCGCCCGAAGGCATTCTCGACGCGTTGTTCACTTCGCTGTGCGCGCTGCACGACCTCAAAGGTCTTGGCACGCATCGCAACAGCCGCGCAGGTTCAATCTACATCGTGAAGCCCAAGATGCACGGCCCCGAAGAAGCCGCGCTGACCAACGCTTTGTTCGATGCGGTCGAAGATGTGCTCGGCCTTGCGCGTCACACCATCAAGGTCGGCGTCATGGACGAAGAACGCCGCACCAGCGCCAACCTCGCGGCGTGCATTCACGCGGTGAAAGACCGCATCGTCTTCATCAATACCGGCTTCCTTGATCGCACCGGCGACGAAATGCACACCGCGATGCAAGCTGGCCCCATGATCCGCAAGGCGGAGATGAAAGCCAGCAGCTGGATCCAAGCCTATGAAGCGCGCAACGTCCAAATCGGCCTTGCCTGCGGTCTTTCGGGCAAAGCGCAAATCGGCAAAGGCATGTGGGCCGCGCCCGATATGATGGCCGACATGATGGTGCAGAAAATCGGCCACCCCAAGGCTGGCGCGAACACCGCATGGGTCCCCTCACCCACCGCAGCCACGCTGCACGCCATGCATTATCACCAGTTTGACGTCTTTGCGCGGCAGGCGGAATTGGCGCAAGAACCCACGCCGGGCCTTGATCCCTTGCTGACCATTCCCGTTGCGCCCGTCGGCCACAATTGGTCCGATGAAGAGGTCACGCAAGAGCTTGAGAACAACGCGCAAGGCATCTTGGGCTATGTCGTCCGCTGGATTGACCAAGGCGTCGGCTGTTCAAAGGTGCCCGACATTCACGACATCGGCCTGATGGAAGACCGCGCCACATTGCGTATTTCGTCGCAGCATATCGCCAACTGGCTGCTGCACGGCATTGCGACCGAGGCGCAGGTGGACGCCGCGCTGACCAAGATGGCGGCGAAGGTCGACGCGCAAAATGCCAGCGATCCGCTTTACGAAAAGCTCATCCCGGGCAGCATTGCGTTGAAGGCCGCCCGAGCGCTCATCTTTGAAGGCGTGGCGCAGCCCAATGGCTATACTGAGCCATTGCTGCACAAATTCCGGCAGGAGAAGAAAGCCGGGGCTTAACGTGCCTCGGCTTTTTTCAGCTGTCCGGCTTTCCAGTTCATCGCGCGGCGCACGCGGGTTTCGACCGACGGGTGCGAGTAGAATATCAATTCTTGCAACGCCGATGGGCGGGGGTAGCGATATTCGGCGGTTTTCACCAACGCGCCAGCAAGCGCATCGGGCAAATTCGCGGTGCGGAGCGAATAAGCGTCGGCCTCGCTTTCGCCTACACGCGTCACGCTGTTGACCACCGGCTGCGCAAACAGGCCCAGAACCGAAACGATCAGCAACAATATCGGCAATCCTTCGGGGTCTCCGATCGTGGCTTTGCTGCCAAATAAGGCCGCGACGCGATTAAATAGCCTATCTGCCAGAAAGAAGCCAAGCATCGCAATGAACACAATGGCGAAAACCATCCGCCAGACATGGCCAAGAACATAATGCCCAATCTCATGCCCCGTTACCGCCTTCACCTCGTCCAATGACGCCTGCTTGAGCGCAACGTCGGATATCGCAATCCGCGCCGAACCAAAAACGCCCGAGACATTGGCAGTGAAGTTGTTCGATTGGCGCGAGCCATCAAACATCAGCACACGGTCATGCGGAATGTTGGCTTCGTCCGCCATTTCAAGCAACGCCGTCCGCACTGGACCCGCAGGCACCGGCTTATATTCGTTGAACATCGGTTCAATCACCACAGGCGCGAGCAAGATCGTCGCCGCCGCGGCAAAGGCCGCAAGGCCGCCGGACCATATCCACCATGTTTTGCCCGCACGGCGAATGAGCGCATAGACACCGAGGAAAAACAGCCCGCCCAATATGCTCGAAATCGCGATGCCAATCGCATTTTGCGCGAGGAAATCAGACAATGGCTGGTCCGTCCGGCCATAGGATCGTTCAAAACCCCATTGCTCATAAATGCCCCAGGGCAGGCTAATCACCGCCGAAATGACAAAGAAAGCAACACAGATTGTCCATGTCCGCAATGCCCAGCCGCGATTTTGCAATCTCGCCGACAGGCGGTCGAGCAAGCCCGAACGCACAACAATCCACGTTACAATCGCTGTGACAACCAACCCTGCCAACAACATCCAATGCGTTGCGGTGGTATAGCTTTCGGCCTTTTGCAGCGCCTCTGGCCCCAGACTGTCAATATAACGCGCGGTCTCTGTCGCTGGATCAAATGCCATGCTTATTCCCTCCGATATGCTGTGTTAGCTATCTCACACAGCATGGACATGCAACCGCATCTTGCGGACGGGCGGCATATGGGGGTTTATGGCTAGGGGTGGTTTACCCAACAGCGTCGATAAACCGCTCCGCATCCAATGCCGCCATGCAGCCCGTGCCTGCGCTGGTGCATGCTTGGCGATAGATGTGGTCCATCACATCGCCGCAGGCGAAGACGCCGGGAACGCTGGTTTCCGTTGCCTGACCCTCTGAACCGCCACGCACCTTGATATAGCCGCCGGCCATATCGAGATGCCCTTCAAAAATGCCGGTATTTGGCTTGTGCCCGATGGCGATGAAGACACCGTGCAGTTCGATATCTTCGGTACCGCTGCCGTCGGTCGCGGCGATGCGCATGCCGGTGACACCCATCGCGTCGCCCAGAACCTCATCAAGCCTGTGGTTCCATTTGATGGTGATTTTGCCTTCGGCTTCGCGCGCGAACAGGCGGTCTTGCAGGATCTTTTCCGCCTTCAATTTGTCGCGGCGGTGGACCAAGGTCACATGGCTTGCGATATTGGCGAGGTATAAAGCTTCTTCGACCGCGGTGTTGCCGCCGCCGATGACAGCCACTGGCTTGTTGCGATAGAAAAATCCGTCGCAGGTTGCGCAGGCCGATACGCCCTTGCCCATGAACGCCGTTTCGCTCGGCAGGCCGAGATATTGCGCGCTTGCGCCGGTTGCGATGATGACCGCGTCGGCGGTGTAATCACCCGCGCCGCCCGTCAGGACAAAGGGCCGCTTCGAAAAATCGACCTTTTCAATATAGTCATTTTCAATCCGCGTTCCGAAACGTTCGGCGTGCTTGCGCATCCGCTCCATCAACTCGGGGCCCATGACGCCCGCATCATCACCCGGCCAGTTGTCGACTTCGGTCGTGGTCATCAACTGCCCGCCAATTTCAACGCCGGTAATCATCATGGGCGTCAGGTTGGCGCGCGCGGCATAGACCGCCGCGGTGTATCCGGCTGGACCGGAACCGATAATGATAACTGGGGCGTGGCGATTTTCGGTCATGGACGGTCTTTCTGATTCTGTTCCGTTCGGACATAAGCGCCGCCACCGCTTTGGCCAAGTGTGCCGCCCGACTTATCCCCATTAAATTAGCGCTTCACATTATGACGGCGGCAACTTATCAGGCGGGCCGAAACACGGGTTTAGGGAGCATTTTCATGGCTAAAATCACAGTAATTTCACGCGATGGCCAAGGCCGCGAAGTTGAGGCTGAAAATGGCCTGAGCCTGATGGAAGTCATCCGCGACAACGGCTTTGACGAGTTGTTGGCATTGTGCGGCGGTTGCTGCTCATGCGCGACCTGTCACATCCATGTCGATCCCGCCTTTGCCGATCGCCTGCCCAAGATGAGCGAAGACGAAAACGACTTGCTCGACAGCACCGACCACCGCAACGAAACCTCACGCCTGTCGTGTCAGGTTCCTGTGACCGATGCGCTTGACGGCCTGATCGTCACAATCGCGCCTGAAGATTGATCTTTCGCGTTCGTCATCCTGAACTTGTTTCAGGATAACACGCGACGGTGGTTTGTTATCCCGAAACGCGTTCGGGATGACGACTATTTTGTTAAATTCAAACCGCCGTAACGAGGCCAATCATCGCCCCTGTCATCGCAGAGGCGAGATTGCCTGCGACCCAGCTTTTCATACCCAATGACGCCGCTTCGGTGCGGCGTGCAGGGCATAAGGTGCCGATCGTCGACACGAGCAGTCCGATGCTGGCCAAGTTGGCAAATCCGCATAAGGCATAAGTGACAATCAGCTTGCTGCGCGGACCCAAGGTGCCATCGGCCAACGCCGCCATGTCGAGATAGGCGACATATTCGTTCAATATCGCCTTGGTTCCCATCAACCCGCCCGCAGTTCCTGCTTCGTCCCAAGGCACGCCGATTGCCCACATCAATGGCGCAAACAGCCAGCCGAACATCCGGCGCAGCGTCAACGCAGTCCCATCGACCAAGGGCAAGACGGTCAGCATCTGGTCAACCAAGGCAACCAGCGCAAACACCACGATGATGATACCAATAACCGCAAGGAACAGCTGAACCCCGTCCATTGTCCCGGTGATGACCGCGTCAATGCTGCTTTCATATTTCAAGCTGGTGTCATCAGGGTCCATCTGCGTATCCCCCGCGCCCGGCACCATCAGCCGGGCGATCAGGATCGACGCGGGCAGCACAATTAAAGATGCCGAAATCATATGACCAACAGCGTCAGGAACCGTTTTGGACAGCGTCTGCGCATAAAGGATCAGGATCGCGCCGGAAATTGTCGACATCGCCAGCACCATGACCATGAACAATTCGCTGCGGCTCATTTTCTCAAAATAAGCGCGGACGACCAGTGGTGCCTCGACAACGCCCAAGAAGATATTGGCGCCGGCGCTTAAACCAACGACGCCGCTCACCCCCATTGTCTTTTGCATCGCCCAGCTTAACCCGCGTACGATGACCGACAGGATTTTCCAGTGCCACAATAATGCGGAAAGCGCCGAGAAAACGATAACCAAAGGCAATATCTGGAAGGCAATAATCAGCGGTGGGCTTGCACCTTCCTTCAGCACGAACGGCAATTCCCCGCCGCCGATATAGCCGAACATATAGCTTGAACCGACCAAGGTCGCCTGTTCGATCGCCATGACCGCATAATTGGCGAGCATGATAACGTCCCACACAACGGGGACCCGCACGATCACCAAAGCGATCAATATTTGCAGCAGCAACGCGCCACCGACCCAGCGCCAGCCCGGAAATGCTTTGCGCTGTTCGGAAAATCCCCACGCCATCAACAATATGACCGCGATCCCGATCAACCCCTGCAGTTGTGCAAGCATAGCCATTAACCGCGCAGTGCCTGATCGAGCGACTCCTGAAGCACGGGATAGCCATGGCCGTCGGGGATGCAGAGCCAGTTTCCGTCCTCGCGCTTGTCGATATAGGTCAGCACAGTGGAAACCGGATGCGCCGCCGCGTGCGCCGCAGCAGAGTCAAAATCACCAAACATCGCAAGGCGTTCCAGATTGCGGCGGGTCGGGAAGATGATCTTCACCTCGCCCTTGTCGGCTTTTTCCAAAACGTCTGCCGCGCTGGCCCAAAACAGCGCACGGTTTTCGGTGTGGTCAACCGTCGCCAGCGGCGTGGTGTTGCCTGCATCCACCAAATAGAAGCGCGTATCGAAAACCCGCGATGCCCGCTCAAACGCTGGTGGCCGCCAGCGTGACCATGGCACAAGCTGGTCAAAATCGGGTTCCCAGCCAAAGCGGTTGCATATGGCTTGCAGGCTTTCCCCATCATGCAACGCCGCGCGCGGGGCATCGCAATCGGCGGGGTCATCAACACCCTTTAGCCCAAGCGCAAGTCCAGCTTCCTCAATCGTCTCGCGGATCGTCGCCAGCCGCGCCGCAGCCTCGTCCAACGGCAAAGGCCCGCCCAGCATTTCAGCATAATCGAAATCCGCCGGATCGACCTTCCCGCCCGGGAAAACCGCCGCGCCGCCCGCAAAAGCCATGGCCTTGATACGTTCAACCATCAGCAACAATGGTGCACCGCCATCGGGGTTTTGGCGAAAAATCACCATAGTGGCGGCGGGGGTGGCGATGGGTTCGGGCGCTGTTTCTAAAGTCATGCCCCACATGAGCATGGAATGCCCCGCGTTAGAAGGGGAAAGTTAATCTAGGGTCAGGACCTATTAAAACATTGCGGGGCCCCCTTCGCCGCGCGCGTGATATGCGAATGCAAGATGAGGTAAAAACCTGCCTTGAATTTGGTTAATCTTCGGCCCATTCCGGCATGAGACTCGCGCACTTGCGCTTTTAGAACAAATCTGGAACAATCTACTTCATGTCACTCACCCATATTAAGGTGCGCGGTGCGCGCGAGCATAATCTCAAGGGCGTCGATATCGACCTTCCACGCGATAAGCTGATCGTCATCACCGGGCTTTCCGGTTCGGGCAAATCCAGCCTCGCGTTCGACACCATCTATGCCGAGGGGCAGCGGCGTTATGTCGAATCGCTGTCGGCTTATGCGCGCCAGTTTTTGGAGATGATGCAAAAGCCTGATGTCGAACATATCGAGGGCCTGTCGCCCGCTATCTCCATCGAGCAGAAGACGACGTCGCGCAACCCGCGCTCGACCGTCGCCACCGTGACCGAGATTTACGATTATATGCGGCTGTTATGGGCGCGCGTCGGTGTGCCGTATTCGCCCGCAACGGGCCTGCCGATTACCGCGCAGACGGTCAGCCAGATGGTCGACCGCGTCATGGCCCTGCCAGAGGGCACACGCGCGTTCTTGCTTGCCCCCGTGGTGCAGGGCCGCAAGGGCGAATATCGCAAGGAACTCGCTGAATGGCAGCGTTCCGGCTACACCCGCGTGCGCATCGACGGCGAAATGTACGCCATCGAAGACGCGCCCGCGCTCGACAAGAAATATAAGCATGACATTGAGGTCGTCGTTGACCGTATTGTCGTCAAGGACGGCATCCAACAACGTTTGGCCGAAAGTTTTGAAGCCGCGTTGAAGCTGGCGGATGGCTTGGCCTTTGTGGATTTGGCCGACACCACGGTGGCGGAATTGCAAAACCGCAGTCCTGAGCTTGTCGAAGGACGACCCACAGCCGAGAGCCGCCCTTCGACAGGCTCAGGGCTTACGGTTGAAGGGGATGGCGGTTCAGCCAAAGCCAAGATGAAGGGCACCGGCCTGCCCGCCAACCGCATCGTCTTTTCCGAAAAATTCGCCTGCCCCGTCAGCGGCTTCACCATCGCCGAAATCGCGCCGCGTCTGTTCTCGTTCAACGCCCCGCAAGGCGCGTGTCCCGATTGCGATGGCCTTGGCGAGCGGCAGGAGTTTGACCCGCAGCTGGTGGTGCCGAACGAACATCTGTCGTTGAAGAAAGGCGCGATTGTGCCTTGGGCGAAATCGAACCCGCCCAGCCCATATTATATGCAAGTGCTCTCCAGCCTGGCGAAGGCTTATGGCTTCAGCCTCGATTCCACATGGGAGGATCTGCTCCCCGAACAGAAGCTCATCATCCTGCACGGCACCGGCGGCATGGCGGTGGAGCTGACGTTTAAGGACGGGCGCAAGGAATATACGGTGCGCAAGGCGTTTGAGGGCGTCATCGGCAATCTCAACCGCCGCTTGCTGCAAACCGACAGCGCGTGGATGCGCGAGGAGCTGTCGAAGTACCAGACGTCGCAACCGTGCGAAACCTGCCACGGCGCGCGCCTCAAGCCTGAGGCACTCAGCGTCAAAATCGCGGGCGTCGACATCGCCACCCCGACGAAGATGAGCGTCGGCGACGCGCTTTTATGGTTCGGCAGTGTCGACCAAACGCTGACCAACCAGCAGCAGCAGATTGCCAAGGCGATCCTCAAGGAAATCAACGAACGGTTGGGCTTCCTCAACAATGTCGGGCTCGATTATCTCAACCTCGACCGCACCAGCGGAACCTTGTCCGGCGGGGAGAGCCAGCGCATCCGCCTCGCCAGCCAAATCGGCTCGGGCCTGTCGGGCGTGCTCTATGTGCTTGATGAGCCCAGCATCGGCTTGCACCAGAAAGACAATGACCGCCTGCTCGCCACGCTGCGCCGCCTGCGCGATTTGGGCAACACTGTCATCGTGGTCGAACATGACGAAGACGCAATCCGCACCGCCGACTGGGTGGTCGATCTTGGCCCCGGTGCGGGTGTCCATGGCGGCACCGTAATGGCCGAAGGCACGTTGAAACAAATCCTGAAATCGAAAGACAGCCTGACCGCCGCCTATCTGAATGGCACGCGCGAGATTGCGGTGCCGAAGACCCGGCGCAAGGGCAATAAGAAGAAGCTGACCGTCCACAATGCCCGCGCGAACAACCTAAAGAACGTCACCGCGAGCATCCCGCTGGGCACGTTCACCTGCATCACCGGCGTATCAGGCTCCGGCAAGTCGAGCTTCACCATCGACACGCTCTATGCCTCTGCGGCGCGCAGCCTGAATGGCGCGCGCGTCATCGCGGGCGCGCATGACAAGGTCACGGGCCTTGAACATTGCGACAAGGTGATCGACATCGACCAATCCCCCATTGGCCGCACCCCGCGTTCGAACCCCGCGACCTATACCGGCGCGTTCACCAACATCCGCGACTGGTTCGCCCAATTGCCCGAAAGCGCCGCGCGCGGGTATAAGCCGGGGCGTTTCAGCTTCAACGTCAAGGGCGGGCGCTGCGAAACATGCAGCGGCGATGGCCTGATCAAGATCGAGATGCACTTCCTGCCCGACGTCTATGTGACGTGCGAGGAATGCAACGGCAAACGCTACAACCGCGAAACGCTGGAGGTCAAATGGAAGGGCCTGTCGATCGCCGACGTGCTCGACATGACGGTGGAGGACGCGGTGGAGGTGTTCAAGGCCGTCCCCCCGATCCGCGACAAAATGGCGATGCTGGCGGAGGTTGGGCTTGGCTATGTCAAGGTCGGGCAACAGGCAACGACGCTGTCCGGCGGCGAAGCGCAACGCGTCAAACTCGCCAAGGAACTCAGCCGCCGTTCCACCGGCCAGACTTTGTACATTCTGGACGAGCCCACCACCGGCCTACATTTTGAGGATGTCCGCAAACTCCTCGAAGTGCTCCACCGTTTGGTGGAACAGGGCAACAGCGTGGTGGTCATCGAACATAATCTCGACGTCATTAAGACCGCGGACTGGATCATCGACCTCGGCCCCGAAGGCGGCGTGAAAGGCGGCGAGATTGTCGCCGAAGGCACGCCGGAAGATGTGGTAAAGGTCGCGGCGAGCTACACCGGCCATTATCTGAAACCGATGCTGGAAAAGGCAAGCTAAGTTCGCTCCGATCGCTGACACCCCCCCCCGTCATGCTGAACTCGTTTCAGCATCTTACTTCCCACGTCGAAATAGTAAGATCCTGGAGCCGAAGGCGTGCATCGCACAAACAAGTTCAGGATGACGACAGGTAAGAGAACCGCGTTGGAAAAGGCAAACCACCCCAAATCCTCCCTATCGATTTACGATGGGGAGGTGGCAGCCGGAACGGCTGACGGAGGGGCCTCCAACAGCGAAGCCACACTGAGTTTCCCCTCCCGCAGGCGAGTGGAGGGATCAGTCCCCAAATTCCCCTCCCGCAAGCGAGTGGAGGGATCAGTCCCCCGGACTGATCCGAGAGGCTCCACTGGGTTAGGGGTGGGCCCTCCCCCATAGCGCAAGAACACACCGCCCCGCCAAAGCCAGAAGCTGCGCCAATGTATCTCGCACAAAGCCACAAAGGCACGAAGAAGGGCCAGCCCGACCGGTCATCGTCCCATAGTTTTCGTCGATAAACCGTGGGCAACGCAAATTTACTCTAGACATGAAAGTAAATACCGCCAAAATGGTTTTTTAAAGGCGTTGTAGTTATTTCCCAGAAAGCTCGAAGAAGGGCGAGCTCGGCCCGTCATCCTGCAAACTGTATTGGGGATTGCGTGCCTTTTTGCGTAATTACTTACTGAAAAAGCCCCGCGCTTAATATCTTAATAAAATATTGATTTTGCAAAAAAATTTAAGATAAAAAATTATAAAAAGTATCCATATTTTTAAATACATAAATTTAATATCGAACTTTTATAAATAGGAATACTAATGAAGTTAAAAAATATAAATATAAAAAACTTCAGAGCGATCCGTAATCTTCAAGTTGAGATTGGTGCCCACACCATTTTTATTGGAAGCAACGGCGTTGAGATCGGAAGAGCGTCGTG
>CALDKP010000119.1 GCA_937898535.1 uncultured Sphingomonadales bacterium
GCCATTCTTGCCTTCGCACACAGCGAGCGGGTTGATTTCAATCTGCTCGGCATCGGTGCCCAAAAACGCGGCATAAAGGCCAGTAACCACAGTTTGCGCCTGCTTGGCCAAATCACCCGTCAGGCCAAGCGCCTTTGCAACGCTGCGGCCATGATGTGGCTGAAGTCCGGTTGCAGGATCGACAACGATGGTGTGAATTTTCTCGGGGCTGTCATGCGCCACGTCTTCGATGTTCATGCCGCCTTCGGTTGAGGCAACAATCGCAATCCGGCTGGTCGCGCGATCCACCAACAATGCGAGATAGAATTCCTGCTTAATGTCGGCGCCATCGGTGATGTACAGACGGTTGACTTGCTTGCCTTCGGCACCAGTCTGGATGGTCACAAGCGTGTTACCCAGCATTTCTTTTGCATGCGATTCAACTTCGTCGAGGTTGAATGCCAAGCGCACACCGCCCTTTGCATCGGGACCCAATTCCTTGAACTTGCCCTTGCCGCGTCCACCCGCGTGGATTTGCGACTTCACGACATAAAGAGGACCAGGCAATTGCTTCGCAGCGGCAACCGCTTCTTCAACGCTGAGCGCCGCGATACCGGCGGGGCAAGCCACACCGAATTTCGCAAGCAGTTCTTTGGCCTGATATTCATGGATATTCATGGGAGATTACATCCTCGACAATAAAGAGTTTCGCCGGTCGCTTAAGCACAGACGGGCGCTGAATGGAAGGGCTTGCGCTGATGTTTTTTGTTCACGCAGAGGCGCAGCGCGCGCGGAGGAAATCATATATTCTCTGCGTCCTCCGCGCCTCTGCGTGCAGAAAACATTACACCAGTAAATCCAGGGCCACCAATTCGCGGCGTAGCTTCTCTGCATCGGTAAAATGATGCGCAGCAAAGCCATGGGCGCGGGCGCTGACGACATTGTCGTGATTGTCATCGATGAATATTGCCTCGCCGGACTTCAGTCCAAAGCGCCGCAGCGCCAGCGCATATATATCGGGGTCTGGCTTGACCATTTTCTCGACGCCCGATACCAGGATGTCGCCGAAATGGTCGAATATGGGCTGGGTCGGGCGGAACATCTCCCAAAACTCCGCGCCAAAATTGGTAATGGCGAAAAGCGGGACGGCGCGTTCGGCCAGTTCGCGCACGATTTCCAGCGATCCTGTGACGGGGCCCGGAATCGTCTCGTTAAAACGTGTCCGGTACGCGTCGATCTCGTTCTGGTATTTTGGATATAGCGCGGTCCGTTCCGCGGTCATTTCTGCCAACGGCCGGCCGGCATCATGCTGAAAGTGCCATTCGGGCGTAACAACATGCGTGACGAAATATTCCAGCTCCGCCTTGTCGGCGATCAACTTTGCAAAAAGATGCCGCAAATCCCATTCGAACAGCACTTTGCCGACATCAAACACGACGGTGGTGATCTTGCTCATGGGTAAATCCTGGAGTGCAGACGCAAAAAAACCGCCCGCGAATCAGATTCGGAGCGGTCTTTTGATAGAACCATCTGCCCGCGTTGCGCAGGCAGCGGCCAATTAACCCTGGCGCGCCTTAAAGCGTGGCTGAGTCTTGTTGATCACATAGGTCCGGCCACGACGACGAATCACGCGGTTGTCACGATGGCGGCCTTTGAGCGACTTGAGAGAATTAACGACTTTCATCGGATTTACCCGTCTTTTAGATGCATAAAGCTTGAATTGAAGGCGCGCTCCTATGGGTGGAGCAGCGGAAAGTCAAGCGCGTTCGGCGCTATTATGCGATTCAGCCCCCATACATAGCTTGCCATGATATATGACGCGCTTAAGGATAAGACTATGATGAAAACTCCAAGAATCTTGCCGCTTCTCGCGCTTTCACTATTGTCGGCCTGTGTCGTTCCCACTGGCCCTGTCGAGGTTACGCGTTTTAACCGCGCGGCCGAAGGCGTGCCTTATGGCAATGGCAGTTTCGTGGTTGAGCTTGCCGGCGAATCGGCGGCGGACCGATCGCTATCGGCTTCGCCTTATGTTGCGGCGGTGACGCGTGAAATGCAGCGGGTCGGCTATCGCAATCAAGCGGGCACAAGCGACGTTGTTGCCGAGATACGCTTTGGCGCGCGTATGATACGCCCGGAGCGCCGGTCACCGGTTTCCGTGGGCGTCGGCGGATCAACCGGCAGCTATGGGTCGGGCATTGGCCTGGGCGTTGGCATCAATCTCGGTGGCGGTTCGGCAGCACAATTGCAGACCCGTTTGGCGGTGCGCATCATCAGGCGCAGTGACCGGCTGGTGATATGGGAAGGGACGGCGGTGCAATCTGCCAAAGCGGGTTCTCCTGCCGCGCAGCCCGGTATTGCTGCCTCTAAATTGGCCGAAGCCTTGTTTAAGGACTTCCCCGGCGTGTCTGGCGAGACTATCCGCGTTCCATAAACTTCATTGCGAGAGCGAACCAAAAATGCCGATCACCGATATCAATGCTGCATTCGACAGCGGTAACATCATAGTGCACGCCATCAATGGCAACAGCGCCACCCTTGGCATTCGCAAAGATAAGGATTCGGAGTTTGCGCAATGGTTCCACTTCCGGGTTGCGTGCGCAGCGGGTGAGGAACTGGAACTGCGCATAACGGGCTTGGAAGGCAGCGCCTATCCCGGCGGTTGGCCGGAATATCGCGCCTGCGTTTCCGAAGACCGCGACTTTTGGGGCCGCGCCGATACCAGCTATGACAAAGCCGCGGACGGCGGCACCCTGACAATCCGCTACACGCCCGCCAGCGACATCGTCTGGTTCGCCTATTTCGCGCCCTTTAGCATGGAACGGCACCATGATTTGATTGCCGACGCCGCAACATGCGAAGGCGTTACCTACCGGTGCTTGGGCCACAGTCTTGAAGGGCAGCCCATTGATTGTCTGTCGATGGGGGATGGCGAAACGCAAGTCTGGCTGTACGCCCGCCAGCATCCGGGCGAAACGCAGGCCGAATATTGGATGGAAGGTGCGCTCGATATGCTCACCGACCTGAGCGATCCCCACACCCGCGTGCTGCTGGAAAAATGCCGGTTGCATATCGTGCCCAATTGCAATCCCGACGGCAGCTGCCGCGGACATTTGCGTACCAATTTTGCGGGCGTAAACCTGAACCGCGAATGGGCCGAGCCAAGCTTGGAGCGTAGTCCAGAGGTTCTGGGAATCCGCAACGCCATGGATGAAACCGGCGTGCATTGGGCGATAGATGTTCATGGCGATGAGGCCATTCCCGCTGCATTCATGGCCGGATTTGAAGGCATTCCGTTATGGACCGATGATCAAGGCGCGCGGTACAACAACTTCATCAATCGCCTCGCCGCGCGCACGCCCGATTTCCAGACCGAGCTGGGTTATACCAAGGCGGGCCCTGGCAAAGCCAATCTGACCATGTCGACAAACCAGCTCGCGGAGCGTTTTGGCCCGTCGCATGGATGCGTGCCGATGACGCTCGAAATGCCGTACAAAGACACGGTGCACGGCAATGATCCCTATCAGGGTTGGTCGCCCGAACGTTGCCGCCTGCTGGCGCGCGAGTGCCTCGCGACGCTGGCGGAGATGGTATAAGCAGCCCCCATGCGCATCATCGCGGATGATCTTTCCGGCAACGAAATCCGCGCCTTGCTGGAAACGCATTTTGCCGGGATGCTGGCAAGCTCGCCACCGGAAAGCTGCCATTTTCTTGATTTCGACGGGCTGAATGCGCCGGATGTGACGTTCTGGTCGATCTGGGACGGCGACGCGCTTGCGGGGTGCGGGGCGTTAAAAGAGCTGACGCCCGAACATGGTGAGGTCAAATCGATGCGGACGCACGCGGACCATTTGCGCAAAGGTGTCGGTGCCAAAATGCTGACGCATATCATTTCGCAAGCACGCGACCGTGGGTATCATCGCTTGAGCCTTGAGACGGGCTCTTCGGCAGACTTCGCGCCGGCGTTGGCGCTGTATGAAACGCACGGGTTTAAATATTGCCCACCCTTTGGCGATTATGTCGAAGACCCGTTTAGCCGTTTCATGACCTTGGCGATTTGACCAACTTGCGTTAGGGCGCGGGCAAACAACGAAGGAACTCCCATGCCAAAGCTTATCCTCATTCGCCACGGACAATCCCAATGGAACCTTGAAAACCGGTTCACCGGTTGGTGGGATGTCGACGTGACCGAAAAAGGCGCAGCCGAAGCGTGGGCCGCGGGCGAGCTGATGAAAGCCAAGGGCATTGCCCCTGATGTCGCCTTTACCAGCGTGCAGACGCGCGCGATTAAGACGTTGAACCTCGCGCTTGAGGCGATGGGCCGGCTTTGGGTTCCCGTGACCAAGAACTGGCAATTGAACGAGCGGCATTATGGCGGCCTGACGGGCCTTGATAAGGCAGAGACAGCGGCCAAGCATGGCGACGATCAGGTCAAAATTTGGCGCCGCAGTTTTGACATTCCGCCGCCGCCATTGGAGGCTGGATCGCCTTATGACCTGTCGTCCGATCCGCGTTATGCGGGCATCAAAATCCCCGCGTCGGAAAGCCTGAAGGACACGATACTGCGCGTTCTGCCATATTGGGAAAGCGCGATTGTCCCGGAGTTAAAGGCCGGAAAAACCGTTCTAATCTCTGCGCATGGCAACAGCTTACGCGCGCTGGTGAAGCATATTTCGGGCATTTCGGATGCGGATATCAATGGCCTTGAAATCCCGACCGGCCAACCGATTGTCTATGAACTCGACGACAATTTGAACGGTGCATATCACTATCTATCCGTGCGGTAACAATGTCGTGCCGCGCGCGTGCGCGGGTCGGCAATTATCGCATTGTTGCTGGATTGCGCCTTTTGCACCACGCGGCTAAGGCCATGCCATCGAAGTTGTCAGGGGAGTGACACATGACTGACTCAGCGCCGCTTATTGGCATCATCATGGGAAGCCGTTCGGACTGGGACACGATGCGCGAAGCGTCAGCCACGCTGACCGCGCTCGAAATTCCCCATGAATGCAAAGTGGTGTCCGCGCACCGTACGCCTGAGCGTCTGTATGATTATGCAAAGGCCGCGGCCGATCGGGGCCTGCAATGCATTATCGCTGGCGCGGGTGGCGCGGCGCATTTGCCCGGTATGGCGGCGTCGATGACGCGGCTTCCGGTGCTTGGCGTGCCGGTGCAGTCAAAGGCGCTGGATGGCATGGATAGCCTGTTGTCGATCGTCCAGATGCCCGCAGGCATTCCCGTCGGCACACTCGCGATTGGCAAGGCGGGGGCAACCAACGCCGCGCTTTTGGCCGCAGCGATGCTGGCCAATAATGATGCAGCGCTCGCGTCACGGCTGGATGCATGGCGCGCGGCCCAGACCGCGTCGGTCGCCGAAACGCCGGAGTGAGACTAAGCCGATGATTGCGTTGCCTCCTGGTTCGACCATTGGAATATTGGGTGGCGGCCAGCTTGGCCGGATGCTGGCGGTTGCGGCGGCCCAGCTTGGCTATCGCTGCCATATTTATGCGCCCGCAGGGGACAATGTGGCGTTTGACGTCGCCGCGCAAAGCAGCATCGGCGCGTATGACGACCATGCCGCGTTGAAAGATTTTGCGCTGCAATGCGATGTCATCACCTTCGAATTTGAAAATGTGCCCGTTGCACCGCTTGAAACGATTGCCGGGATTACCCCCATTTATCCGCCGGCCAAGGCATTGGAAGTCGCGCAGGACCGCGATGCCGAAAAACGCTTTGTGCGCAGCCTTGGCGGACAGACAGCCAACTTTGCCATCGCAAATGTGCAAGGCGACGTGCAGGCGGCGGTCGATGCGGTGGGTATCCCGTGCATCCTGAAGACGATCCGCATGGGCTATGACGGCAAGGGGCAGCTTCGCGTCACGTCGCAAGACGATCTGGCCGATGCATGGGCGCAGACGGGTGCGCAGCCGCTGATCGCGGAAGCCATGGTGCAGTTCGATGCCGAATTTTCGGTGATATTGGTGCGCGGCCAAGATGGCGAGATCCGCTTTTGGGACAGTTCGCACAATGTGCATGTCGACGGTATTTTGGCAACGTCGACGCTGCCCGCTGGCGCGCTCGTGGAAAGCCAGCAACAGGCGGCGCGCGATATGGCGGCGGCGGTTGCGACCAAGCTTGATTATGTCGGCGTATTTACCGCCGAATTTTTTGCCAGCAGCGCGGGGCCGTTGTTCAATGAAATCGCGCCGCGTGTGCACAATAGCGGCCACTGGACGATTGAAGGCGCGGCCACCAGCCAGTTTGAAAACCACATCCGCGCCATTTGCGGACTGCCGCTGGGCAGCACCGAAACGGTTGCGGCCCGTGTCGAAATGCAGAACCTGATAGGGGATGATGGCGACGCCTTTGAACAGATTTTGGCTGACCCCGCGGCGCATCTGCATCTCTATGGAAAGGCACAAGCGCGCCCGGGCCGAAAAATAGGCCACGTCACCCGCTTGTATCGCTAAGTTTTTCAAGGCAAAGCGGGGTTATGAATCATCCCGAAATTATCCTTGTCCTCGCCCGCGCCGCCAATGGAGTCATCGGGAAAGACGGCGGCATGCCGTGGCATCTCCCCGCGGACCTGCGTCATTTCAAACAGATAACCAAAGGCCGGCCCATGATTATGGGGCGCAAGACCTTTGACAGCCTGCCCGGCCTGCTGGATGGCCGACGCCACATTGTTTTGACGCGCGATACCGCGTGGGAAGAAGACGGCGCCGAAATCGCGCATTCGGTGGCCGACGCGCTGAAACTCGCCAACGGCCCACATGTGTGCGTTATTGGCGGCGCGGAAATCTATAATCTGTTTCTGCCACTCGCGGACCGCATTGAATTGACGGAGATTGCCGCGCAGCCCGAAGGTGACACGTCGGTCCCGGATTTTGATGTGGCGGAGTGGGAAGAACTGTCTCGCGAAAGCCATGCCGCGTTGAACGGTGCACCTGCGTTCGACTTTGTAACGCTTGTCCGGCGGGCAAAGAACTAAGTACGCGGTATATGGGGGGAAATAATGCGTAAGAAATTCTGGATTCCACTGACGCTGATTGGCGCGGCTGCGATTGGCTTTTTCGGATTTTTGCCCGGCTATGTCGAAGGTTCGATGAACCAGATTGACGGCCAGCCGCTGATTAAGGTCAGCGATGAGGCCAAGGCATTGCACAAGACATTGAACATTGTAGACCTGCACAGCGACACGTTGATGTGGAACCGCGATTTGGGCGTCCGTGCGGATCGCGGCCATATGGATTTGCCGCGCTTGCAAGAGGGCAATGTCGCGCTTCAGCTTTTTTCGTCGGTCACCAAAACGCCCAAAGGCCAGAATTATGATGGCAATGGTGCGGACACGGACAATATTACGTTGCTGACCTTCGCCCAGTTGCAGCCGGTGAAAACATGGCGTTCATTATTGGAGCGGTCGCTATATCACGCATCGAAGCGTGACAATGCGGTCACCGGATCGGACGGAAAATTGCAAGCGGTGGACAAGGCGCAGCAGCTCGATGCCTTGCTTGCCGCACGTCAAAAGGACCGGAGCACCGTTGGTGCCATGATGACCATTGAAGGCCTTCATAATCTTGAAGGCAAAATGGAGAATCTCGACCGATTGTACGACGCAGGGTTCCGCATGGCGGGGTTCACGCATTTCTTCGACAATGAATTGGGCGGGTCGATGCATGGCCTGAAAAAAGGCGGACTGACGCCGTTCGGTCGCGACATATTGCGCCGGATGGAGGAGAAGGGGATGATCGTCGACATCGCGCATCTCAGCCATGCCGGCGTTGCCGAGGTTCTGGCCATGGCCAAACGCCCAGTGGTCTCCAGCCATGGCGGCGTGCAAGCGACGTGTAAGGTCAACCGCAACCTGACCGATGACGAAGTGCGCGGCGTCGCCAAAACGGGCGGCGTCATTGGCATCGGCTATTGGGAGGGCGCAATATGCTCCACTGATCCGCGTGCTGCGGCCAAGGCGATGAAACATGTGCGTGATCTCGTGGGCATTCAGCACGTCGCTTTGGGTTCGGACTATGATGGCGCGACCACGGTGCGTTTCGATACGTCGCAACTCGCGCAAGTCACCCAAGCGTTGATGGACGAGGGTTTCACGCCAGACGAAATTCGCGCCGTCATGGGTGAAAACGCATTGCGCGTCATCCGCGCTGGCTTGGTACCGATGGCGAATGTTGCAAAATGACCAATAAACAAAACCGAAGCCCTGAGCCGTCGATGCGAAGCATCGGCGAAAAGTCGAAGGGCGTTGCACGATCGAGAGCCGCCCTTCGACGGACGCAATCGCAAAGCGATTGCTGCTCAGGGCTACGGTGACATTGATATGACGATTCCACGCCTGTACGCCAGCCAACGAACGCCCGACGCATTGCGTGGCGGTGTCGTTGCCTTGGGCAATTTTGATGGCTTTCATTTGGGGCATCAGGCCGTCGCTGGCGAAGCGATAAAACAGGCAAAGGCGGCGGGAAAGCCAGCGATTATCGCGACATTTGATCCGCACCCCGTCCGCTTTTTTGCGCCGGAATCGCCGTGGTTCCGCCTGACGACGCTCGATCAGCGCCAGCGCTTGTTTGAAGAAGCCGGTGCCGACGCGATGCTGGTGTTTGATTTCGATGCAGAGCTTGCCGCGACCAGCGCTGAAGATTTCATCGTCACATTGCTGATGGAACGTTTGGGCATTTCGGCTGTGGTCACGGGCGAAGACTTTACCTTTGGGCATAAGCGCGGCGGCAATATTGACGTGATGCGCGACTTGGGCGGTGCGCATGGCCTGACATCGACCGCCATGGGGCCAGTGGTGGATGATGGCGGCGTGATATCGTCGAGCCGTATCCGCAATGCGCTCAAGGATGGCGATTGCGCCACGGCGACCGCCTTGCTTACCCGGCCATTTACGGTCGAGGGCATCGTGCAGCATGGCGATAAAAACGGGCGGCTATTGGGTTTCCCCACCGCCAATATCGACATGGGTCATTATTTGCGCCCGCGGTACGGCATTTATGCGGTGAAGGGGCGGTTGCCCGATGGACGGGTGCTGAATGGTGCCGCGAACCTTGGCATTCGCCCAACATTTGATCCGCCCAAGGAATTGCTTGAGCCGCATTTCTTCGACTTTGCCGAAGACCTGTATGGGCAGAATATCGAAATCGAATTCCACGCCTTCATTCGCGGAGAGGCGAAGTTTGACAGTCTGGAGGCACTGATGGCGCAAATGGCGAAGGATTGCGACGAAGCCCGCCGGATATTGAGCGCGCAATGAGATTCAACCGCCAACAATCGATCATCATATTGCTGATTACCGCATTGCTGATGGTCTTTACGCTGTTTCAGGCAAGCTGGCTTGCGGACAAACCCATAGGCAAACCAAAGCTGATCGCTGATCATGCAGCAGATCCCGTTCGCGACAATTCGGGCTGTGTCGCCAGCGCGAACAGCGGCTATGGTGGCGCTGCGGTTGGGCCCGATATTGCCGCGTTACAGGTTGCGGCGGGCAGCGGGGCCGATGCGATCCGCGTCACCACGCAAATGACGAACGGCGCGCTGAAAGTTGCGCCGCAGTTTGAAAGCGCATGTGCAGCCGACAATACGCGCGCACCGGCCCGTATAAAGGATGCTGTGGCTGGCCTGACGAAGCCTGAACTGTTCTGGCAAGTACAGGGTGTGCCTGCCGCCAAGCAATTGCTAGCAAGCCTGCCGACACCGTCGATCGACGTTCCTGGCCAAAACATAGTGATCGGCGACGCGGACGCCGTTGCTTTCATCGAAAGCCTTCAGCCTGCGCACGCTGCATTCTCTGTCTCTGGCGCGCGGAAATGCGCATCGGAATATCGCATGTCCGGCATGTGGGGCAGCGTTCCAGAGTCCTGCAAAAACCGCACGATGTTGCTGACTCTGGATGACATTGGCTATGGTCTGTGGGGCTGGCCCAACCGGTTTCTGGCGCGGATGAATGCCGCGAACGTGCGGCTGATCATCGCGGAAGATGTGGTCGATGGGCAGATTAAGGGCCTGACCGACGTCACCCAATATGGCGACATTGCGAACAGCTATAATGGCTATATCTGGGTAGATAATATTGAAGAGCTTGGCCCCGCGCTGCGGCGGTAGATTGGGTGCACGTGGGGGCGCAGTGGGCGGATGTTGTGTCTTCCCTCAGCGCGCTCTGCGCCTCGTCCCAAACCATCTCCGCATAATGCGGCGCATGTAACAGCGCGGATACAGGCTTTATTTGCAGCGCCATATCCTTTAGGCACCCGCACAACATGACTGACCCTATCGACTATCGCGACACCGTTTTCCTGCCGAAAACAGATTTCCCTATGAAGGCCGGCCTTCCGCAGAAGGAGCCGGGCATTCTGGCGCGTTGGCAGGCGCAGGATTTTTATGCGGAGCTGCGCAATCGCCGTCGTGGGCGTGAGAAGTTCATTCTGCATGATGGCCCGCCTTATGCGAATGGCGACATGCATATCGGCCATGCGCTCAACCATATCCTGAAGGACATGGTCGTCCGCACGCAGACATTGTTGGGCAAAGACGCGCCTTATGTGCCCGGTTGGGATTGCCACGGCCTGCCCATCGAGTGGAAGGTCGAAGAGCAATATCGCAAGAAAAAGCTCAACAAGGACGAAGTTTCCGCCGTCGAGTTCCGCGCGGAATGCCGCGCCTATGCGCAGCATTGGGTGGACACGCAGCGCGAACAACTCAAGCGGCTGGGCATCAATGCCGATTGGGACAATCCCTATCTGACGATGGATTTCCAGGCCGAGGCGACAATTGTTTCGGAGCTGCTGAAATTTGCCGAAAGCGGCCAGCTGTATCGCGGTGCAAAGCCCGTCATGTGGTCGCCGGTGGAAAAGACCGCCTTGGCCGAAGCTGAAGTCGAATATGAGGACATCGTATCGACGCAGATCGATGTGGCGTTCGAGATTGTCGACGCGCCGAACGAGCCTTCTTTAGTTGGCGCGTTTGCGGTGATCTGGACGACAACACCTTGGACCATTCCGGTCAATCAGGCCTTGGCTTACGGGCCAGAGGTTGAATATGTCATTTCTGAGGTTGCTGGCCGCCGCTACATCTATGCCCTTGATCTTGAGCGTGCATTCTTGTCTCGACTAGGCGTCGAGTCTGTTGATCGGGGCCATGGAACGCTTAAGGCTGGGGCGCTTGCTGATGCCACCGTCCGTCACCCGATGCACGAACTCGGCGGCTTTTTTGCGAAGCCACGCCCCATGCTCGCGGGCGATTTCGTCACCACCGACAGCGGTACTGGCCTTGTCCATATGGCGCCCGATCATGGCGAGGATGACTTTGACCTGTGCAAGGCCAATGGCATTGAACCGGTGTTCGCGGTTGAAGGCGACGGCAAATACCGCGCCGATTGGCTTTGGCTGGGCGGTGAAGGCAGCGTCATCAACCCCAAATTCAACGCGCCTGATGGCCCCATCTGCGCTGCGTTGCACGCGGCTGGCGGGTTGCTCGCGGCGTCGGCGGATTACAAGCACAGCTATCCGCATAGCTGGCGGTCAAAGGCGAAGGTCATCTATCGCTGCACCCCGCAATGGTTCGTGCCGATGGATAAGCCGCTCGACCTAAACCGTAGTGCTGAGCTTGTCGAAGCACGCGTATCGGACGAGAGCCGCCCTTCGACAGGCTCAGGGCTTCGGTCTTTGAGAGAAACCGCCATGCAGGCCATCGCCAACACCCGCTGGGTTCCGGAAAAGGGCCAGAACCGCATTACCGCGATGGTCGAAGGCCGCCCCGACTGGGTGCTGTCCCGCCAGCGCGCATGGGGTGTGCCGATCACGCTTTTTGTGGATCGCAAGTCCGGCCAATATCTCTGCGACGCGGACGTGAACGCACGCATCATCGCGGGCATTCGCGCACATGGCGTTGATGGCTGGAGCGACGAACGCGCACAGGAATATCTGGGCAGCGACTATGCGCTTGCCGATTATGAACGCGTTACGGACATTCTCGACGTCTGGTTCGATTCAGGTTGCACGCATGCTTTTGTCCTTGAAAGCGGACGCTGGCCTGACCTGCAATGGCCTGCCGACCTCTATCTTGAAGGCAGCGACCAGCATCGCGGCTGGTTCCAGTCAAGCCTGCTGCAAAGCTGCGGCACGCGGGGCCGCGCGCCTTATAACGCGGTGCTGACCCACGGCTTTACGATGGATCAAAAGGGCATGAAAATGTCCAAGTCGCTGGGCAACACGATCAACCCCCTCGACCTGATGCGCGACAACGGCGCCGACATCCTGCGGCTGTGGGCGTTGACCGTGGACTTCACCGAGGACCACCGGATCGGCAAGGAAATCCTGCAAGGCGTTTCCGACCAATATCGCAAATTGCGCAACACCTTCCGCTATCTATTGGGCGCGCTCGACGGGTTCACCGACGCGGAAAAGGTCGCAGTCGCCGATATGCCCGAGCTGGAGCGTTATATGCTCCATCTGCTCGCGGATATGGACGCGAAGTTGAAGACGGCGGTCAATGATTTTGACTTCAACACTTATGTCCGTTTGCTGACCGAGTTTTGCAACGAAGACCTGTCGGCATTCTTCTTCGATATCCGCAAGGATTGCCTCTATTGCGACGCGCCGACCGATTCAAAGCGTATGGCGTATCGCACCGTGCTCGACACCTTGTTCCACGCACTGGTGCGCTATGCCGCGCCGGTGTTGGTCTTCACCAGCGAAGAGGTGTGGCAGACGCGCTTCCCGGACGCGGACAGCGTGCATTTTTCCGATTGGCCGGAAGTTCCCGCCGTTCTTAACGCCGCCTTGGCTGAAAAATGGTCGAGCATCCGTGCGGCGCGTATGGTCGCAACGGAACAAATCGAACCCATGCGCCGTGAGAAGATTGTCGGTTCCAGTCTTGAGGTGGAATATACCCACAGCGGAGCGTTCGGCGATGTAGATCTCGCCGAAATATTCATCGTCTCGGCTGTCCATCTGGGCGACAGCACTGGCGCAGTCAAAACCACCAACCACAAATGCGGTCGTTGCTGGCGGCATCTTCCCGAGGTTGTGGATGACGGCGCGTTGTGCGACAGATGCGATACTGTTGTGAACGGAAACGCATGAACCCCAATCCTAAATTCCGCCTTCAGGGCATCATGCTGGCAAGCCTTGTGTTCATCGGTGACCAGATCGTGAAATATGCGATGCTTGGCCCGCTTCAGTTGCAAAGCCGCGGTGTCATTCACATCATTTCGTTTTTCGACCTGCGCTATGCCGAAAATCGCGGCGTTTCGATGAGCTTTCTGACCGCCGATAGCGATGGTGAACGCTGGGCGTTGGTGGCGCTGACAACAGTGATTGCCGCGGGTGTCGCGGTGTGGATGTGGCGCGAGAAACTGCGCGGTGATGTGCTCGCGTTATCGCTCGTTTTGGGCGGCGCGCTTGGCAATATCGTGGACCGCGTACGCTATGGCTATGTCGTCGACTATGCCGATTTGCACATTGGCGCCTTCCGGCCTTTTTACATATTCAACCTTGCCGATGCCTGCATCAGCATGGGCGTGCTGATATTGCTTGCCCGCGCCTTCCTGATAAGCGACAAGCAAACCGGTGACGGGGCTGACGTTCAGCAACCCGAAAGCAGCGCTGACATAGTGGAGAAATCATGAAGCGGATCAATATGTTTGCAGCGGCGTCAGTTGCTTTGCTCGCGCTTTCGGGCTGCGGCACCACCAGCGTGTTTGATCGTGACCGGCCAGATGAATTTGCCGTAAGCCGGTCAAAGCCGCTTCAGGTTCCAACCGAATTTGCTTTGCCCGCGCCGACACCCGATGCGCCGCGCCCGCAAGAAGACGATACGAAGCAACAGGTTTTGGACGCCATGTTCGGTAGCGCAGCGCCTGCGCCCCGTCCGCAATCTGCCCAGTAAATGGATATGCATATGAAAACGAAATCAGCCCTACTCGCTATGGCGATCGCGACCCTGCCATTGTTGTCGGGTTGTTCCTCGGCGGGCAAAGAAGCAGCGCCATCCATTGGCCGCGCTGCGCCTTTGGTGGTTCCACCCGATTTCGCGCTGGAGCCAACTGCGGCAACGGCAATCCGTCCGGCCGACGGTGGTCAGGAACAGGTTTTGGACGCTTTGTTTGGCGGCATCGCGCCACGTTCCGCCGCTGAACGCGCGATCTCAACGTCTTCGGGCAATGCCGAAATGGGCATTCGTTCTTCGGTTGGTGATCCGCAGACCAATACGGTCAACAAGGGCAGCATCACCCGCG